>JAFDEE010000011.1 GCA_019310525.1 Deltaproteobacteria bacterium
ATAGTCCCTAGAGGACAAATCTGCAGACCTCCCCGGGTAAGGGTAACGGCCTCCGCTCCACATCCGCCGCATTTACTGGGGAACCACTTGATGGCTATGGGCTTTGTCCTGTCATGTGGACTCACCCTGGTACCACAGCCTTTTATGCGATTCGTATTCCTCGGATCAGAGCTTTGCCTTAGGCTTCCTTCAGACCCCACCTCGCGGTGGACGCCCTTGCCCTCGGCTAGCAGTTTCCGCCATCAGGACCTGCAGGGGACTTCAACCCCCAAGCCGTTGCCCATGCCGGGCACACATGAACTACTATCGGCTGAAGCCGATAGCTTTAGGGGCCAAGGGTTCAGGGTTCAAGCGAAAATCATTTTACCTTTAATCCCATTACTGTCCAAAATAGAATTATTTTGCTGTTAAATAGAATTATTTTGCTGTTCATTTATAATAAAATCAGATGAATACCCATACATAACGTTTACTCTCAAATTCAGGTTCCTTTGCAGGTCAGCAGAAAGCAGACGCTTCGGATTTTCTCCGTAGCGGGCGTATTTCGGTCCTGAATCAGGACAGATGAAGGGCCAAAATCCGCAGTGAGCGAAGCCATGGAGGGCGGAGTGCTTGCCCGCCGGCTGTTTGGCGGGAACGTTAGCGAGGAGAACAAACAGCTCAGCCTCTGCTTGAAGCGGCAAACTCCTTATTAAAGCCATTGAAGTGGCTTTCTAATCGATGGACCCGGGTTCGGCTTATTCGAATTCGGCCACGAGAAAGGTATGATCGGAAGGCTTTGGTTTCAGCCGGGCCGCCGTGTCGACCCAGGCCTTGATGGATCTTTCGGCCAGGGGGGCCGTTGCGAGGATGTAATCGATCCGCCAGCCCATCTTCCTCTTCAGTGCGTTGGGGATGCGGTAGTCCCAGAAGGTGTAATGCCCTTCCCCCGGCTCGTGTTTCCTGAAAATATCCACCAGCCCCCAATCCAGGAACTCCCTCAGGATGGACTGCTCGTCGGGATGGAAACAGACCTCCCCCCGAAAGGCGTCCGGATCGTACACATCAATGTCCTCCAGGGCAATGTTGAAGTCCCCTGCCACCAGGAGGGGTCGGCCCGGATCATAGGTGGTCCTGATGTGGGCGAAAAGATCCTTTAACCACCGAAGCTTGTACTCGAACTTATCGGTGCCGACGGCATACCCCTGGGGAACATAGACGTTTACCACCGGGATATCCCTGACAACGGTACTGATGAACCTGGCCTGGGAATCCCCCTCTTCGTGCAGGTCCCGCCGAATCCCCTCCAGGGGATGACGGGATACGAGGGCAACCCCATTATAGGCCTTCTGGCCCCGAAAGGCCGTCCGATACCCGATCTCTTCAAAGACCCCTGCCGGGAAATCCTTATCCTGGACCTTGGTCTCCTGGAGGCAGAGGAGATCGGGGTTCCGTTTCTTCAGCCAGTCCAGGAGGATGGGCAAACGGGCCCGGATGGAATTGGTGTTGAACGTAGCGATGGTGAAAGGCATCATTTTTTCCCTCTCAGCACATTGCACTTGTTCGAAGTCGTTTCGACAATGGAGGCCGGATCTTCAGGATCGCCTCCAGCGGTGGATCACCCGATCACCCACGGCCACTGCCAGGTACACTGCCCCGGCCAGGGCTATGATGGTAGCCCCGGAAGGCAGGTCCGGGCCGTAGCTGACCATGATCCCCAGAGTAGTGAAGGATGCCGAAAAAAAAATGGAAAGGACCATCATCTGCCAGAGCCTCTTGGAAAAATGCCCGGCTATGGCTGCGGGCAGGGTGAGGAGCGCGATCACCATCACGATCCCCACCACCGTCACGAGGAGCACCACTGTCAGGGCGGTCATGCAGAGAAGCAGGATATAGTAGAACTCTACCCGGATTCCCCGGATCCTGGCAAACTCCTCGTCGAAACAGACGGCCAGCAAGGGGTTGTAGAAAAGGATCCCAACCAGGAGAATGAATACATCCAGACCGGCGATGAGCCACAGGTCATCCACTGAAACCATCAGGATGTTGCCGAAAAGATAACTCATGAGGTCCTCATTGTATCCCGGTGTCTTGAAGATAAAGAGAACGCCCACGGCCATTCCGATGGCCCACACGGCCCCGATCACCGTGTCTTCCCTCTGCCGTGCATTCAGGCTGACCATTCCTATGATGACGGCCGAAAGCAGGGCGGCCCCGACGGCCCCGTGTATGGGATTCAGCCATTGCCACCCGCAAACCGTCTCAAAATACCTTGCAGCCCCCATCCCCCCCAGCACGCTGTGGGCGATGGCCCCGGCGATGTAAGTGATCCTCCTCGTGACCACGTAACTCCCGATCATCCCGCAGGCAATGCTCGCCAGCAGGCCGGTCAATAGGGCGTACTGGAGAAAAGCCTGGCTCTCAAGATCCGACAAGAACTCACCCATGATCCTCGCCCCTTCCCTTCAGGGTGTCATGCCGGACCATGTGCATGTTGCACCCGTACATTTCATTGATCATTTCACCGGTGATCTCACTGGTGGGATGGACCACCACGCGCCGATTGACGCAGGCCACCCCCTTCACGTAGTGGGAAACAAACCCCAGGTCGTGGGTGACCAATACGATTGTCATTTTTTCGTTGAGCCGGTTCAGGAGTTCATAGAGCTCAGTCTCGATGGCCGCGTCCACGCTGGAAGTGGGCTCGTCCAGGAGGAGAATCTCCGGGTCCGAGACCAGTGCGCGGGCGATGAGGACCCTTTGCTGCTGCCCACCGGAGAGATCCGAGAAGGAACGATTCCTCACCTCGCTAAGTTCCACCTGCTCGAGGGCCTCCCTTGCGGCACTCCTGTCCCTTTTTCCAAAGAATCCGAAGTTGTCCCTGTTCCCCAGCCTGCCCATGAGCACTACGTCCATGACGCTTACAGGGAAAAGTGGATCCAGGGAGGCATGCTGGGGCATATATCCGATGCGGGCCCGGGCCTTCACCGGTGCTTGCCCGAACACCCTCACACTCCCTTGGGAAGGCCTGAGTAATCCCAGAATGAGCTTGAGTAGGGTAGTCTTACCTCCTGCATTGGGGCCGACGATACATAAAAAATCCTTCTCATAGACCCTGAGATAAACCTCTTCCAGAACAAGATGGCCGTCGTAAGAAAAGGAGACCTCTTCCATCTCTATTACCGGTTTCCTCTCCGCTTTCATTGTTTCCTCCCGGCCTCCGAAAGGCCCCCTTCATCCCTTTGAGTAAGGAGACCCTTTCGTAGCGCCTCGGCCATCCGCTCGAGGCCTTTCAGATAGTCCCTCGGGAGAGGATCTATGGGAACGACAGCCCCACCTATGGCCCGGGCTACCTTTTCCGCCAAATTTCTCGCAAACTGGGGCTGAACGAAGATAACCCTCACATGTTTCCTCCTGGCCCTCTCGATGAGTTCCGCCAGTTGTCTCGGGCCGGGTTGCTTTCCCGCTATTTCAACGGCCTCCTGCTTCAGGCCGTAGGAATCACCAAAGTACCCGAAGGCCGGGTGAAAGACAAAGAAGGTCCCCCCCTTCAAGGGCCCGAGAATATCCGCGATCCTTCTATCCAGCCGCTCCAGGTCCTCCAGGAAATTCTGGAGATTCCGTCTGAAGGTTTCGGCCCGCTCAGGGAGCAGGCGGCATAGGGTATCGCAGATGGTTGCGGCCTGGATTCTCACCCTCTTGGGATCCAGCCAGATGTGGGGATCCGGCACCTCGGTACCATCCCCGCGGCTCGTGGAAAAATAGCGGAGAGGCACTCCTTTGCGGGTATCCACGATTTCCAGGTTCTTGAAAGCAGCCTTCACCTTTCGGATGAATCCCTTCTCAAAAGGCGTTCCCACTCTGAAGTATACCCGCGCCCTCCCCAGCCTGGCCATCTGTTTCGGTGTAGGTTCATAGGTTGCCGGGGATTGACCGGGCCCCACCAGGACTTCTACATCCACGGCCTCCCCCCCGATCCTTTCCACGAAGTAGGCCTGGGGAAGGATGCTGACAAAGACCTTCAGCTTGTGGGATCCTGCGTCTACCTTTAGTCCCTGGCCAATCAGGAAACACCCGATGATCACCCAAAACCCTAATCTCCGCATCCTCTTTCTCCCGGGGTCTTTCCACTTCCTTCACTTTAAGAAGGCTCTTCACTTTTTGTGGTATGCGCACACCAGCACCCTTTCATCGCAGTCCCTGCATCGTTTCAAGGGGTGATGGAGGGCGAAGTCGTCCCAGTGGCGTTTCTGGTTCGGGGTGAGCATCCCGCTCCCGTTACAAAGGGGACATACGCTTCCCAGTGCGGCCATGACGGCCCTGCGGATAAACTCTGATCGGTTTGGAATGCCCTTGATGATTTCACGGAAGTCTTCATCCACCTTGAAGGTAATAATATCCTGCTTCTTTTTCATTTTCCCCCCGACTCCCCCTGTATTTTATTACTTTGTAACACCTACTGTATCACGATCGGGCATTCTGTCAATGCACCTTTTAAGTCAACGATCATCGGTCTAAGTCAATGGATTGAGGGTTATGGAAGGAAAAGAGGGGGCCAAAGAACACAGGACCACCGCGGTCAGGATTCAGAATAATTGGTGCAGGGTCAGCTCTTGGTCGGGGCCTGAAAGAGTCGTCTCGAGGGAACCGCCCGGATTTCAGGAGAGGTATTTAGCGCCCATCCATAAATGGCCAATTTCCGCAATCTCTGCGCCTGCCTGTGCCGGACCTATCTGCCATTCCAAGGGACAGGCAGGCACGGCAGACAGGTCAGACCCAGATTTTAATCCTCAAAATACTTCAATGTATGGTGCCTCTGCCGCTTGGCATTCTAAAGCGGGATGGTTAAAATCTTCGCCTTCCTTCGGCAAACTTGGCAATTGCTTAATCAGAGTTTAACGAAACCGACACGATGGCCCTTGATTCCGAGGGTGAAACGTACGATACTTTCCACGAGCATGAATGAACCTCTGTTTCGGGTATCTAGGGTGAACGCCCCAACCGATGGATTTGGCTCATGCTTTCAAGAGGGCTTTCTATCAGCAGATGGCTGGAGCTAAGACCATGAAGAAAGAGATGGATCCCCGGATGCACACCGCCGAACACATCCTGAATCAAACCATGGTCCGTATGTTTGACTGCGGCCGGGCCCTGTCCGCCCACATCGAAAAAAAGAAATCCAAGTGTGATTACCATTTTCATCGTCCTTTGACCGATGAGGAGATTCGAAAGATCCAGCAAAGGGTGAACGCCGTGATAACCGCCGATCTACCGGTCACGGACTTTTATCTGGACCGGGAGGAGGCTGCAAAAACATTCGATCTGGGAAGATTGCCGGAGGCGGCTGGCGAGAGCATCAGGATCGTGAAGGTAGGAGAGTATGATGCATGTCCCTGTATCGGCCCCCATGTGGAATCCACCAGTGAAATCGGGGCCTTCAGGATCGTGTCCACGTCCCACCATGACGGTGTCTTGAGGGTGAGATTCAAGCTCTCAAAGCCTGCTGCGGGGGTCTGAGGGATTTCCTGTGACTCCATCAGTGCTGAAGGAACAGAAAGGGCCTTCGCCATCGGTCTCAGCAGATGGCTGTTGACACCAGGATCCGCAGCCCCAGCAGCACCAGTGCGATCCCGCCGGCCCTTTCCGCCCAAGGCCCCAGGATAGACCCGATCCCCCGGCCCAAGCGTATGCCGATCCACGTCATTCCGATAGTCACCCCACCGATCACCGCAGCGGGAATCCAGACAGGGACCCCGATCAGGCCAAGAGAAATCCCCACGGCCAGCGCATCAATACTCGTTGCGACAGAAAGTCCTACTAAACTCAGGCCCCGGGTCGGGTCTAAATTCCTTCTTTGCTTTTTCGGTCTAAAGGATTCTTTAAACATTCGGGCCCCGATAAACACCAGAAGCCCGGAGGCGATCCAATGGGCAAAGGCGGCCGTGTAAGAGGAGGCCACCGATCCACCCAGCCACCCAAGAACAGGCATGGCGGCCTGGAAGAAACCGAAGTGCCAGGCCAAGCGGAAAACATGGCGGGAGGTCACCCTCTCGAGGCCCGCCCCGACCGCCGCCGCCACGGCAAAGGCGTCCATGGCCAATGCCCAGGCCGTACCAAGGATTGCAAGCACGTCCACTTTGTCCGGCTCAATCTCCTTCTATCGCAACGGGGAGCGGAAAAATCCCCAGGTTACTTTCACCTAAATTGAGCGATCTTCGAGTTTTCAGGAGACCTGCCCGAGGCAGGCAACGCAACGGATCCTGTGAAATCGGAAATCCCGAAGGGTTTCAAAATTTGATGATTTAAAGAAGATACATATGCCATGCCCTTGACCTTACTGGTTGAGACCTTACCCGAGACTACCGTGTACTCTTTTGATATATCTAAATAAAAGGATCTCGTCAAAATTTTGAAACGCTCGGTTTAGGTTTCAGCTGGGTGAATCTTCGTTCAACACTTCGCTTCCACGGGCGGCTCCACCGGGGACCCAACCCTTTTCCGGGAAACAACCTTTTCTCTCCAGCTTCACGTTGTTCCGAATGAGGCGCTTCACCAGTTCCAGGAGAACTCCTTTTTCCTCTGATGAAAGTCCTTTCAACATCAATTCCAGCCAATCGTCCTTTTCCTTCTCGATCTCCTTAAGGGCCTTTCTTCCTTTAGGAGTGATTTCCAAAAGGGTTACGCGTTCATCAGCGGGATCGGATTTCCTCACAATGAAACCCTTTTTTTCCATCCTCTTGGCGATCCCGGTCATGTTGGCGCCCGGCACGAGCATGATGCGACCCACATTGGTGATCCTGTTCCGGCCCCTGTCAGAGGCCTCCAGGACCCTCAAGATATTATACTGGGGGAAAGACAGCCCGAAGTTTCTGAATACGCCCGAATGGACCCTCTTGAAAATCTCAGCCGCCCTCACGATCGCCATGAGGACCTTCTCATTAGTACTCAGGTTGCTCCTGTAAGTGCTCTCCTCCATGGGTCCATCCTATACCCTTTGTCCAGCGTAAAAGCAATATGGAAGTTCGCCGGGCCCGGGGCTTTTCTCCCCGTGAGCCGGTGGACCTGCTCTCCGGCTCTTGAATATTAGCGGTTTACAGTGGGATGAGCCGGAGCACTTTCTATGCCGGAAACACTCATTTGTCTCCTTCAAAAAAAATCCTGTTTGGACAAACATGATCAATGATGTTAAACTATATTTTGGCCGGTTTTTTTCCACAAATGGAGCCACCCCCGGGTAATGGACCCTGAGGGACGTGAACTCCAAAGGACGCACCGAACCAGGAACGGTGACACCTCATGGAAAGGCCCGGTTTTCCCCCGATTCCCCTTTGTTCTTTACTGCGTTCTGCCAAGGATCGCGGGTCAGGGTGCTCCCTGATTTCCCGAACATTGATCATCCTTGCAATCCTTATCTGGCCCGCCCTTTCACCCTTCCCTTGCCCTGCCTCCCCACCCAGGCCGACAGAACTCGTTGTGGGTGGGGACCATAATTTTCCGCCTTACGAATTCCTTGACTCCAAGGGCGAGCCTGCAGGCTTCAACATCGATCTTATCCGGGCCCTTGCCCGGCGGATGGATTTCAGGCTTACATTCCGTCTCGGCCCCTGGTCCCGTGTCAGGAAAGAGCTTGTGACGGGGAAAATCGACCTGCTGGCAGGCATGTTCTTTTCGAAGGAGAGGGACCGGTTCGTTGATTTCTCAACACCCCACACCGTCTTACGCCATGCCCTTTTCACCCGCAAGGGGTCACCCGAAATTCGTTCCCTGGAAGATCTCAGGGGCAAGGAAATCCTGGTCCAGCGGGACGATATCATGCACGACTTCATACGGGAAAGGGTTCCAAAGGAGAACCTCTTCCTGGTAGACTCCCCCCTCGACGCCCTCAGGGTATTGAGCTCCGGCAAGCACGACTGTGCCCTGGTGGCGGAACTCCAGGGACTTTACCTGGCAAAGGCCTATGGCCTTAACAACCTCACCGCCAGGGACCTGGGCTTTCCCTCCAGGAAATACTGCTTTGCAGTAACCCAGGGGCGGGACATACTTCTGGGACAAATCAACGAGGGTCTGGCGATCCTCAAGGAGACAGGGGTCTACCAGGAGATCTACGACAAGTGGTTCGGGGTCCTGGAGCGGAAAGAAAGAACGCGCAGACAACTCTTTTGGATCGCCGGGCTGGCCCTCGTACCTATCCTCTTGATCCTGGGTTTTGTCTTCTTGTGGTCCTGGATGCTGAAAAAACAGGTCGCGAAAAAGACCCTCGAACTCAGGGAAGAAGTGGAGCGGCACCGGCAGACGGCCCAAGACCTCCGCGAGACCCAGGAACGTTTCAGACTGGCCCTGGAGGCCACCAAGGACGGGCTGTGGGAAATACGATACAGGGATGGCTCACACTTTTTCAGCGACAACATGTTCACCATGCTGGGATATGATCCCAAAGATCAAAAAAAATCCCTCGATTTTTTCATTTCCATCTTTCATCCGGAAGATCTCCCCGCCGTAAGGCAGGCCTTCCACAAGCTCCTTCATGACCGGGGCCGGGACGACTACGCCGTGGAGTTCCGCCTCAGGGCCCGGGACGGGGCCTGGCACAACATCCTCTCGCGGGGCCGATGCGTCGATAGGGGAGAGGACGGGAAGGCCCTCCGAATCATCGGCACCCACACGGACATCACAGATCTGAGGAGAACGGAGCAGGCCCTGGGCCTTGAAAGGGAGAACTTCAGGCTTTTGGTGGAGGAATCCCCATTAGGCATATCCCTCATCGATGGAAAGGGCACCTATCTTTACGTGAATCCCAAGTTCGTGGAGATCTTCGGGTACGACCTGAACGATTTTCACACCGGACGGGAATGGTTCCGGACGGCCTTCCCGGATCCGGAAACCAGGAGGCGGGTCATATCGGCCTGGACAAAGGACAACGAGGGTTCCAGGCCCGGAAACGCCGTGAGCCGAATATATACCGTGACCTGCAAGGACGGTAAGGAGAGGGAGGTCCATTTCAGGACGGTGCAGCTTAAAAACAACCAGTATCTTATACTCTACGAGGATATCACCGAGACCAGGAGACTCGAAAGACAGCTCCAGCAGGCCCAGAAAATGGAGGCCGTAGGGACCCTGGCCGGGGGGATCGCCCATGATTTCAATAACATCCTCAGCGTTATCATAGGCCACGCAGACCTGATCCTGACGGACCTTGACCCCCGCCTGCCTTTTTACGACAACATTCTGGAAATCCGGAAGGCTGGGGAACGGGCTGCTTCTCTTACTAGGCGGCTTCTGACCTTCAGCCGAAAACAGGTGGTGGAACCCCGAATCCTGGACCTCAACCAGGTCATTGACGGAACGAAAAAGATGCTGGAGCGGTTGATCGGGGAAGACATCATCCTGAAGACCCGGCTTGAGACCTCCCTCTTCCCGGTATTTATGGATCCGGGGCAGGTCGAGCAAATCCTTTTGAATCTAGCCTCCAACGCCCGCGACGCCATGCCCGAAGGAGGGACCCTGACCATTGAGACGGCCAACAGGGTCCTGGACCCTGCATTTTTCGCGGACCGGGGCGTCAAAGGCACCCCCGGGCCATATGTCATGATTCGGGTCTCGGATACGGGCTTGGGGATGGATGAGGCCACCAGGGAACGAATCTTCGAGCCCTTCTTTACCACCAAAGGGATGGGTAAGGGTACAGGTCTGGGTCTTGCCACTGTTTACGGGATCGTGAAGCAGAGCCGAGGGTTCATTTGGGCTGAGAGCCTGCCCGGAGAAGGCACCTTCTTTGAAATATTCATCCCCAGGACAGAAAGTGAGGGGGATTCCGCCCCAAGAGAATCCCAGAGCCGGAAACCGGAATCCGGAGGCACCGAAACGATCATGGTGGTTGAAGACGACAAGGACCTCAGGAATCTCGCCGCCAGGATCCTGGAAAGCCGCGGGTACACGGTTATTCTTTCCAGGGATGCAAGCTCCGCCTTACAGGTTGTCAGGGAATATCAGGGGCCTATCCACCTGCTCATCACCGACGTGGTAATGCCGGGGATGAGCGGCGTGGAGCTGGCCCGTCGGTTCCGTCCCCTGAGGCCCGGGGCCCGTATCCTATTCATGTCAGGGTACGCCGGTAACAACATCGAGCGTTACGGCCCGCTCGCCGACGGTGACAACCTGATCATGAAACCTTTTACCCCGCAGGAGTTCGTCCGCAAGGTACGGGAAGTGCTTGCCGGCGAACGAAGACCTGAACCCCCATGAGCCTGTATGCTGACCCGGTGAGGCCAACCATTCCATCCCTTTCATCCATCTTCCCCAAGATACCCCGCTGCTTGCAGCGGGACGCTTCATTTTCCTCCCCCACCGGACTAAACCCCTGGGCTGATTCTGCCGATATAGGGATGTGAACAAAAAGAAGGGCGAATCCGTTTTCAGGGTTCTCTACGAAAAGCACGAAAGAAAGGATCGATAGAAATGTCTCGGAAAATCCTGGTCATGGATGACGATCGGCATGTATGCAAGGTACTTAAAAAGCTTCTCGAGGAAGAGGGTTTCACTTGTACGCTGGCATACACCGGTGCAGAGGCACGGGAGCACATCAAGGAACAAACGTTCGACCTTGCCCTGTGCGACATCCGGCTGCCTGATGAATCGGGCCTGGATGTGGCCAGAGCCATCAAGGACCGGCGCCCCGAAACAGCCCTCATGATCATCACGGCCCTCGAGGACCAGGAAATCGCCAAGGAGGCCCTTGATATGGGGGTCTTCGGTTACCTGGTCAAGCCTTTTCACCGTTCCCAGGTATTGATCAGCGTGGTCAACGCCCTCAGGAGGCACGAACTCGAACAAAAGGAGCGTTCTTTTCGAAAGGTCCTGGAGGAAAAGGTGGCCGAGCGGACCAGGGAGCTCCGGGAAACCCTCCGGAGGGTCGAAGAGACCAAAGAGAAGCTCCGGGAGAGTGAGGAACAATTCCGCACCTTAGTAGAGCGATCTAACGACGGGATAGGGATCGTACAGGGTGAAATCCATGTTTACGTAAACAAAAAGTACCTGCAAATATTCGGCTATTCCTCCTTTGACGAGATCATGGGAAAACCCATGGCCCCCCAAATCCATCCCGAGGACCGGGAGAAGGTCTATGAGTACAGCCTGAGACGCCAGAGGGGTGAAAAGGTGCCTGAAAGGTACCGCTTCCGGTGCATTCGAAAGGACGGGAAGATCATCCACATTGAGGTCTCGGCCACCCGCATCCTTTACAAGGGAAGACCGGCCAGCCTCTCCATCCTCCGGGATGTCACAAAAGAGATCAGGATAACGGACGCCCTGCTGAAAAAAACACGGGAGCTCTCGGACAACAAGTCGGCCCTGCAAAAGGCCCTTTCCCAGACCTCCTCCCTGATCCAGCGGGTGGCTAAGGAAAAGAACTTCGGAATTCGGTTCGAAAATCCCAACCTCGTCACCTGCTACGAAATGATGGATTGCGAGGAAAAAGATTGTCCTTGTTTCGGCAAGGGTGCCACCCGGTGCTGGCAAACAAGGGGAACCTTTTGCGGCAAAGAGGGTGAACATCGATTCGAGGGTAAAGCCAGGGATTGCCTTGAATGCCCGGTCTTCCGCAAGAGCTGCTCGGACCCCTTCCACGAGATCGGCGAGCATTTCAACAACATGATGCATATCCTCGAGAAGAAAAACCTCCAGTTGCAGGAGGCGAACCGCGAATTGAAAGGGACCCAGGGCCGGATCATCCAGCAGGAAAAAATGGCCTCCATCGGCCAGCTCGCAGCAGGAATCGCCCACGAGATCAACAATCCCACCGGGTTTATCAACAGCAACCTGGGAACCCTCCTGGAGTACCAGGAAGACCTCCTGAAACTCCTCGGAGAATGCAGGGCATTGCTGGAGGAAATCCAGAAGAGTGAAAGTACCGATAACATCAAAGAGCGGGTGAAGCGCATTCTGGAGATGGAGGAAGAAGCAGATATCGATTTTCTGATGGAGGACATGCCTCAACTCGTCAAGGAATCCATCGAGGGGACTGAGCGCATCAAGAAAATCATAAAAGATCTCAAGGAGTTCGCCCATCCAGGAAAACAGGAATTGGTCTATGCCGACATCAACCACAACCTGGACTCCACCCTCAATATCGTCTGGAACGAGATCAAGTACAAGGCAACGGTAAAGAAGGATTACGGCCCTATTCCGGAGGTACGCTGCTATCCGCAGCAATTGAACCAGGTCTTCATGAACCTCCTGGTCAACGCGGCCCAGGCTATTGAAGAGAGCGGGGAAATCACCATCAAAACCCGGGAGGAGAACGGTTTCGTGCGGATCCAGGTAAGCGACACAGGAAAGGGCATTCCTCCTGAACACCTCTCACGTATCTTCGAGCCCTTCTTCACCACAAAGGAAGTGGGAAAGGGAACGGGTCTCGGTCTTCATGTAGCCTACGACATCGTAAAAAAGCACGGGGGAAGGATCCTGGTGGAGAGTACCCCGGGCAAGGGGACCACCTTTACCGTAGAACTCCCGACCGATGCCGGGGAAGGAGAAGAACATGATGAACCGCACGCTGCTGCTGGTAGATGACGAGCAAAACGTCCTTGGGGCACTTAAACGTCAACTGCGCCGGGAAAGGTACAAGATCCTGGAAGCCTGCTCCGGGCCCCAGGCCCTGCGGCTCCTCGAGGAACAAGAGATCGGCGTCGTCCTATCCGACCTGACCATGCCCGGAATGGACGGAATCACACTCCTGGGAGAGGTGAAGACCCGGTTTCCCGATACCGTAAGGATTCTTCTTACGGGGAACGGGACCCTGGAGAATGCCATGGAGGCCATCAACGGCCTGCAGGTCTTTGCCTTCCTGTCCAAGCCCTGGTCCCGGGAAGGACTGAAGGGAATCCTGGCCAGGGCCTTCGAGCATTATAACCTCATCAAGGAAAACCGGAGGCTCCTCAAGCTCACCCAGGACCAAAACCAGGAACTGATGCGATTCAACAGGGATCTTGAACGACTGGTCCGGGAACGGACCCAACAGATGGACCAGGCCGTGCGGGAGGGCATCCGGATGCTTGCAATCGCCGCCGAAGCCAAAGACGACGATACAGGGGAGCACGTAAAACGAATCCAGGAAATGACCCTTGATATATGCAGGAACCTGGGGCTTTCAGACGAAGAATCGGACCGTATCAGTTTCTTCAGTACCGTGCATGATATCGGAAAAATCCATGTTCCGGATGCAATCCTCAAAAAACCAGGCCCCCTTGACCCGGAGGAATGGGCGGTCATGAAGGCCCATACCCTGGTGGGGAGCCGCATCCTGGGTGTCCATCCCTTTTACCGGACAGCGAGGGAGATCGCCCGGAGCCATCACGAGCGATGGGACGGGACCGGTTATCCGGACGAACTTCGCGGACACGACATCCCCTTGCCCGCCCGGATCGTGGCGGTGGCCGACGTTTACGACGCCCTTACCCATTCAAGGCCCTACAAGGTGGCCTGGCCCGTGGAGAAGGCCCTGGAGGAGATGAAAGCACAATCAGGCAAGGCCTTTGATCCTGAGATCCTCGAAGCCTTTCTCCATGTAATCTCCGAAGAAGGCCTTTTCAACAAAACCGGGAGGAAAAACCACGCATGCCCCTGAAACGTAAACACACGATCCTGCTGGTCGACGACGAAGCGGCCATCATCAATGCCCTTCAGAGACTCCTGCGCAGGGAGGGTTTCAATATCCACTCGGCCTCCAACGGGAAAGAAGCCCTCGAAGTACTGAAGAAGCTCGGGAAAAGGGTATCCCTGATCATCTCGGACCAGAGGATGCCGGGGATGACCGGGTGCGAGTTTCTGGAGAAGGCCAAGGAGATGGCCCCTGACGCCATGAGGTTTCTCCTCACAGGGTATACCGATATGGACGTGGTGGTGGAGGCCATCAACCGCGGAGGGGTTCACCGATACATCAACAAACCCTGGAACGACAAGGAGTTTCGTCTCCAGGTCATCCAGGCCCTGGAGCAGTACGAACTGGTCCTGGAAAACCGTCGACTGACATTGTTGACGAAGAAACAAAACAGGATCCTCAAGGAACTCAACCAGAATCTTGAAAAGAAAGTAAAGGAGCGGACCCGGGAGATCATCGAGAAGAACCGCACCCTTTCCCGGATGAACAAGGAACTGGAGTCCAGCTTTTTCAATACGGTTCGGGCCTTCGCCTCCCTGGCCGAGATGCATGCTCCTCTGCTTGCCGGGCACGGGAGGCGGGTAAGTCTTCTCGCCCGTGATATCGCCCTCATGCTGGAACTGCCGGAAAACGACGTAAACCATATCGAGGTGGCCGGTCTCCTCCACGATGTTGGGAAGCTGGGGCTGCCGGATAAGGTGCTCAATTACCAGGAGGAGGCCTGGAGCGAGGAAGACAAGGTCGCCTATCACAGGCATCCTGAAGAAGGACAGACGATCGTACGTTTCATCAACAGACTGGGCCATGTGGGTCTCCTGATCAGGTCGCACCACGAGCGTTACGACGGCCTCGGGTACCCCGATCGCCTGAGCGAGGAGACCATCCCCCTGGGCTCCAGGATCATCGCCGTTGCCAACGCCTACGATAAGATAGCCCACCTGAGGGTGAACGGAAAATCTCTCCTCAGCGAATACCTCAGGGAAAGGGACACGACCGCAGACGATCTACCCAGGGACGAACTCTACCAGCAGGCCGCCCTTTTTCACTTAAAGAAGCACGCCTTTACCCATTTCGATCCGGACGTGGTAAAATCTCTATTGGGGGTCCTAAAAACAAGGGGAATCCGTTACAAGCAGGAGCAACTGGTTCCTGTAGAAGATCTCCGGCCGGGCATGGTGCTCACCCGTTCCATTTACACGAAGGGAGGGAGATTTCTCCTTCCCCACAATACCACCTTGACCCGGGACTACATCCAGAAACTGCAGGAGATCAACAAACGGGACCCCGTCCTTGAAGGTGTTTATATAATGGGCGAGTGACTTTACTCTAAACTGAGCGTTTCAAAATTTTGATGAGACTTTTTATTAGATATATCAAAAGAGTACATGGTAGTCTCCGGTAAGGTACCATAACCTGTGAGGTCAAGAGCATGCCATATGTATCTTTTTCAAATCATCAAATTTTGAAACCCTTCGGGATATCCGATCTTACAGGATCTGCTGCTTTGCCTGCCTGTGCGCCGTCCCAACGGGACAGGCAGGTCTCCGGAAGACTCGGAAATCGCTCAACTTAGGTTTACGGGAGGAATACAGAGAGACCATGGGTCATCCGAACATCCTAGATCAACTGGATCGCATCCAGGACCTGCCCGCCCTCCCCGCTGTGGCCAGGGAGGTAAACGCCCTGTTGTGCGATCCGGACACTTCCATCGATAAGCTCAGCAGGACCATTGAAAAGGACCAGGCCATCGCCTCATCTATCCTGAAGCTTGTGAACTCGGCCTTCTTCGGCCTGTCCCGCCGGGTGGGAAACATCCCCCACGCCGTGGTTCTCCTTGGTTTCAATACCGTCAGGAACGCTGTTCTGGCCCTTTCCGTGGTCGATCTTTTCAAGCCCGTTCCTTTCCCCGGGTTTGACGCCACCCTTCTCTGGCGACACTCCATCGCCACTGCGGTAACAGGCAGGTACCTTGCACAGGCATCGGGACTCTACCCGCCCGACGATGCCTTTGTGGGGGGGCTGCTCCATGACATGGGGAAATTTTTGCTCTCCCAGTTTTTCCAGGAAGATTTCCAAAAGGCCTGGGAGCTTTCCGAGGAACTGGGAATTCCCCTTCACGAGGCTGAACGGGAAAAGATAGGGATCAACCATGCCCAGGTCGGCAAAAGGCTTGCGAGAAAGTGGAAACTTCCCCCCGGGCTCACTGACGCCATCGGTTCTCATCATGCTTACAAAAAAAGCGCCCAGGAACCCCTTCTGTTAATCCTTGTCCATGCTGCCGATCACCTGGTAAACAGCCTTACCCAGAACCGTTCCAGAGCGATTCGGCAAGGGCTTTTTCCAGAGGCGGAAAAGGCCCTTGGAACGATTCTTGATGATCACGAAAACTGGTTTCCTGAAATATGCGAAGAGATTGATTCCGCCTGCAGATTCTTCCTCAAGGAGCGAAAAGAATGAAACCGGATCTGAAAAAAAATGCCGTTCTCATCGTGGACGATGAGGAAAACATCCTTGGAGCCCTGAGACGGCTGCTCAGAAAAGAGCCCTACAAAGTATTCACTGCATCGAGCGGGGAAGAAGGGCTGAACCGGATCAGGGAGGAAAGGGTCCAGGTGGTGGTATCAGACCAGAGGATGCCGGGGATGAGCGGCACCGAGTTTCTCGCCCGGGTGAGAGAAGAGTTCCCCGATATCATCCGGATAGTACTTACGGGCTACACCAACCTGGATTCCATCATGGAGGCCGTCAATAAGGGGCATGTCTACAAGTTGTTCCTGAAACCCTGGAACGACGAGGCCCTGAAACTGGAGATCCGCCGGGCCCTGGACCAGTATCATCTCGTTCAAACGAACAAAAAGTTGAGCCGTCAGGTCCTTGAACAAAACGAAGCCCTGAAGGCCCTCAACGAGAACCTAGGGAACCTCGTGCATGAGAGGACCAGGGAACTGGAGGTCCAGAACCGGGCGCTCGAACTCTCCCGTGAAATCCTCGAACATATCCCTCTACCAGTCCTGGGGGTCAGTTCAGACGGGTTGATCGTACTGAAAAACCGGGCCGCAGAGTCCCTGCCCTTTCCCCCAGGCGCCGCGGGCGTCGGAAAACACTTCTCAGAATGCTTTTCACCCCTGATGACCCGAAAGGCCAAAGCGGCTGTTTCCTCAGGCATTTCCCAAACCCTCACGGCCTGCCGGATCCTTGATAAACTGTACGATGTGGAGATGATTCCTTTGAAAGGGAAATTCGAGGGCAAAGGGGTCATCCTCGCATTTCTGCCTGCATCCGGATCAGGGGGTTCAGGGGGAAAGGAAGAGATGACCTTTCTTGAAGGAGCGAGAGCTCACCTCTGAAAAGAAGGGATAACGAACGGGGAGTGCCACAAGCTCCTGCCGGGGGAGTGTCGCTTTGGGATGAAACAGCCTTCCGCCGGCCCGAAAGGCCGACGGCGCCTTTTTTCCTTCCGGGGCTCCCGGATAAAATCCCGAACCACCGGCTCACCTGACCATGCTTCCCGGGGACGTCCTGGTATCCGGGGCGAGAAGGTGGACCCCTGTTTCGTCCTCGGCGGCCAGGATCATTCCCTTGGATTCCACGCCCATAAGCTTTACCGGTTCGAGGTTAGCGACTACGACCACCTGTTTCCCGACGAGTTCCTCTTCACTGTAATAAGCTTTTATTCCCGCCACGACCGTCCTCTCCTCGCCGAGGTCCACCGTGATCTTCAAGAGCTTCTTGGACCCGGGGATGGCCTCCACGGCCGTGACAGTGCCTACACGAAGATCCAGTTTCTGGAACTCCTGGAAAGAGATCAAAGGTCGAGTTTTTTCTGATTCCACTTTCTTCTTCCCTTTTCCGGCCGCTTTGACCGGGTGTTTCGCCTTCTTGATTTCAACCCTCGGGAAGAGGTGGGGGGCCTTTGAGACGAGTCCGTCGAAGAAGCTCATGTCCCAGCGGACCAGGTCCTCGAAGGACCAATCTCTGCCCCGCCTTGAAAGCCCAAGGAGTCCCTGGATCTTTTCAGCCGTATCAGGCATGATGGGCCAGAGGAGCACGGAGACTGTCTTCAAGGATTCCAGCAAGTGGGCCAGGACCGTCGCGTGGCGCTCCTTGTCGGTCTTGGCCAGCACCCATGGTTCCGTTGAAACGATGTAGCGGTTGACCTTTCCGATGAAATCCCAAAGAGCCATGAGGGCCTTGTGGAATCCCAGCTTCGCCATGTACCCCTTGTAACCCTCGACCAGTTCGAGGGCCGCCCCCTTCAATTCCTCGTCGATCTCCTCTGTAATTGCGGGCCGAGGGACCTCGCCTCCGAAAGATTTGTAGACCATGGTGAGAGTACGGCTTACGAGATTTCCCAGGTCATTGGCCAGGTCCGCGTTGATTCTCCCTACCAGGGCCTCTTCACTGAACTCGGAATCCAAACCGAAGACCATTTCACGCAGCAAGAAATAGCGAAAGGCGTCCAGGCCGTAAATGTCCACCAACTCCAGGGGCTTCACCACGTTGCCCAGGCTCTTGGACATTTTGCCCGTATCAATATTCCAGTACCCGTGGACATTGAGGTGACGGTAAGGCGGGATTCCAGCGGCCTTTAGCATGCAAGGCCAATAGATTCCGTGGGGTTTGAGGATGTCCTTGGCCACCAGATGCTGAGCCACGGGCCAGAAGGTCTTGAACTGTTCTCCGTCCGGGTACCCAAGGGCTGAGACATAGTTGATCAGGGCATCGAACCAGACGTAAGTTACGTAGTTCTCGTCGAAGGGAAGGGTGATGCCCCAGTCCAGCCGGGACTTGGGCCGGGAAATGCAGAGGTCCTCCAGGGGATCCTTAAGGAAGGAGAGGACCTCGTTCCGGTACCTCTCTGGACGGATGAATTCAGGGTTTTTCTTGATGTGGTCGATGAGCCAGTCCTGGTACCTGCTCATCCGAAAAAAGTAGTTGGATTCCTTGATTACTGTCGGCTCGGTCTGGTGATCGGGGCATTTTCCATCTACGAGCTCCCGCTCCGTGTAAAACCTCTCGCACCCGAAACAGTAAAGCCCCTCGTACTCGCTGAAATAGATATCACCCTTTTCCTGGACCCTGGAAAGGATCATCCTGACCACTTCCTGATGGTTCGGGTCCGTGGTACGGATGAAGGCGTCGTTGGAGATCTTCAGCTTCGGCCACAGGTCCCTGAAGAGGCTGCTGATCCTGTCCACGTATTCCTTGGGAGACTGCCCGGCCCCTTGGGCGGCCTTGACGATCTTGTCCCCGTGCTCGTCGGTTCCCGTGAGAAAAAAGGTTTCCCTGCCCGCGAGCCTGTGGAAACGGGCCATCACGTCCGCCACGATCGTGGTGTATGCATGCCCGAGGTGGGGTTCGGCGTTCACGTAGTAAATAGGTGTCGTTACATAAAATTTTTCGCTCAATGTTCTCCTTGGTTACTCCCTTTCTGGTGGTTTTTCCGCCCCTTTTGGTCGGGCCCGTTACAGAAGCGGGAAAAGGGAAACTCTACTTCCTCTCCTGATTCCAGGACCACGGTCAGGGTCCGCTTCAAAGCATTCTGCCTGACCACCTTTCCCTCTCCCTGTTCGACCTTCACCCGTTTACCGACCCTGGGGACATTCTTCTTGACCCTCTCGTAGTATTCGTACTCGTAAGCGAGACAACACATCAGCCTTCCGCACATTCCGGAAATCTTGGAAGGATTGAGGGAGAGATTTTGCTCCTTGGCCATCTTGATGGAGACAGGGTCGAAATTCTGCAGAAAGGAGGTACAGCACAAGGTTCGGCCGCAATTCCCAAGTCCGCCCACCATCTTGGCCTGGTGCCGGACGCCGATCTGACGCATCTCGATCCGGGTCCGGAAACGGCGCACGAGGTCTTTGACCAACTCCCGGAAATCCACACGACCGTCTGCCGTGAAGTAGACCATGATCTTGCTCCCGTCGAAGAGCCGGTCCACAGAGACGAGGCACATGGGGAGTTCCCTCTTTTGAATCCTTTCATAGCAGAAGTCGTAGACTTCCCTTTCCAGTTCGCTGTGCCTTTCAAATCGGTCCAGATCCTCAGGCGTCGCGATCCGAAGAACCTTCTTGAGAGGCCGATCCGGAAAACTCTCCAGGCAATTCATGGGTTCGCCGCAAACCGTTCCCAGAGCCGCTCCCAGATCGGTCTCGACCAGGACCATATCTCCCTTGGAAAGGGAGAAATCACCCGGGTCGAAGGTAAAGACATTTCCATATTTTCGAAGCTGTACGTCGACTATTTTTTTCATGTGATATTGTCACCTAAGGGGACTCCTCTTCCGGGACGATCGGAAAGTCTTCTCAAGGCCAGGATCGTGTTCTCCATCATCAGGTCCAGATTCCGCCCGCGCCTCAATTCCCTCTCGGATCTGTCCAGGATATGAACTCCCCGGATCAGGGCGTGTATTGTATAGTTTTCGGAAAAACTTTTCAACCGGCCCCAAAAATCCCCATGAATCAGGCGATCCTTCTCAGCACCCGTCTTGAGGAGTATGAGATCTCTGAAACAGGTCTTCCATAAGGCCAGCACCTCGGCGGGTTCAAGTTCCTCGATACCGGACCGATCACCCCCACTCTTCCGCCCTCCGGCCGGACGGCCGCGCGCAAGGTCAAGGAGTTCATCGTGGGGAAGAAACGGGATGCGAAAAAGCGCATCCAGGCAGCCTTCCCTCTTCTCCAGGAAACCCTCCTCCTCCATCCCCAGGGCCCGCCCAAGGCTCCCTTCAGCCAGATTCGCCAGGACCCTGGCCCTTTCGGCCTCAATCCCCTTCTCCTCCTGGAGCCATTTTGCTATGAGGGCGGGAGGGATCGGCCGGAAGGACACCTTCTGGCAGCGGGATACGATGGTAGGCAGGAGATCAAGGGGTTCTGTGACCCCCAGGATCAGGATATTTTCCCTTGGGGGCTCCTCAAGGGTTTTCAGGAAAGAATTGGCTGCCTCCTCGGTCATGGCCTCCGCCCTTCGGAGGATGGTGACACGATACCTCCCGGAAAGGGGCCTGTAAGAAAATGAACGGTTAAGCTCCCTGATTTGTTCTATCTTGATGGCCTGCCCGTCGGGTTCCACAATTGCGAGGTCAGGAAAATTCCCTCCCGCCAGTTGCCGGCAAACGGAACACTTACCGCATCCTTCCCCCTCCACTGGATCCAGGCAGTTCAAGGCCTGGGCCAGGGCCAGGGCGGTCGTGGTCTTTCCCACCCCGTGAATTCCCACGAAAAGATAGGCATGGGGCATCTTGTCCCGGGCCATGGCCCGTTTCATCAACAAGACGGCCCTGTCCTGACCGATAATCCGTGAAAAGGGAACGATTTCCATACTTCACCGTTTCCCCCCCATTCATTCAGAGGCTAAGCCCAGGCGAAGGCATCCTGCTTGTGGGCCCCTTCGGGGGATGGGAAAGGAATCCCCACATTCAGGTTGAAACTTGGGAAAGGGTTCGAGGGATCAAGAGTTCCCTGGGATGTGTATGAATTTCATCACTTGAACCCATGTACCCTTGAGTCCTTGAACCAACAAGCAATTCCGAACCGAAACGGTCGTTGACTATATGTACGGAAGAATCCGCTGAAGGATCTCCGCCTCTACCTGGTTTTCAGGGCGGGTGGCGTCGATGACCTGGAATCTTGCCGGTTCCGTTCGGGCCAGATCCAGGTAGGCGGCTCTGACCTTCCGGTGAAAGGCGAGGTCCTCACGGTCGAACCGATCCTGCCCCCTCTCTCCACTCCTCTCGTTGCGGCCCAAGGCCCGGCGGATGCCGGTCTCTTCCGGGCAATCCAGCAGGAAGGTCAGGTCCGGGGAGATTCCCCCCGTCACCCTGTTGTTGAGGAAACGGAGGAATTCCATGTCCAGCCCCCTCGCCGCCCCCTGATAGGCCATCGTGGCGTCGGTATACCGATCGCAGAGCACCCACCGGCCATCCTCAATGGCAGGCCGGATCACTTCATCCACGTGTTGGGCCCTATCCGCCTCGATAAGAATGAGTTCTGCAAGGGGCGTAAGGTTGCGGTGGCGGGAGTCCAGGAGAATTTTCCTGATCCGGGCGCCGATCTCCGTTCCTCCCGGCTCATGGGTGGCGATCACCGGAAGTCCACGCTCGACTAGGGTCTTCCGGAGGCGCTTGATCTGGGTGGTCTTCCCGCTGCCTTCTATGCCTTCAAAGGTGATGAACACGCCGGTCTCAGGTCCCGCCTTTCCCTATTCTTTATTCAATCCAAGGCCGGAGGCTCCCGTGCCCGGTCCCGGATCGCGAGGAGAGTATAGAGAAAAGGTGGTGGATAATCAAGCCGCACCGGGATGCACGGTGATTTTCACGCCTCTTTCGGAGATGAGGTCATCATGGCTTTCGATACCCGGGCGACCTTCACGGAAGGGAAAAGGGAAGTGTCTGTGTGGGGGATGAACTTCGCCGCGCTGAAACGGTTCATGAACTCCTGATTGACGTTCAGTTCGATGTAGGTCACGTTGTCCCTGATCCTTTCCGCCTCCTCCATCGCGCCGTAAGATAGGAGCGCAAGAGTAGCCCCTTCCAGAGAGGTGTTTCCCAGGGTGCGGAAACGATCAGGAGGCAGGTCCGGAAGCATCCCGATGGTGATGGCCGATCGGGGGTCGATGGTGGTTCCGAAGGTCCCCGCAACGAGGAAGTGATGAATTTCTTCAAAAGAAAGGTTGGCCATTCGGGTGATGGTCACCAGGATCGTATACATGGCGGCTTTAGAGCGGATCAAGGCGTCAAGGTCCGGCTGACCCAGGGTCAGGTCTTCCCCCGTCCCGGAAGCCCCGGCAGGTACCAGAACCAGGTGTGCAATCCCGTCTATCTCCCGAAGCTTGTCTCCACAGACCTCTTTCACGAACTTCCCGCGAAGATCTATCATCCCGGTCAGGAAAAGCTGGGCCGCCAAATCGATGAGGCCCGAGCCGCATATGCCCGTGGGCGGCTGATCACCAATGGTTCGGATTTCCGGTTCGCCGGAATCGGGGTCAATCCGCACCCTGTCAATGGCCCCCGGACCCGCCATCATTCCGATGGAGGCCACTCCTCCTTCCAGGGCGGGACCAGCGGCCCCCGCACATCCCATGAGCCACTCCCGGTTTCCGAGAACGACCTCTGCGTTGGTCCCCACGTCCACCAGGAGCGAAATCTCTTTCCGGCGGGCCATTCCCGATGCAAGGATCCCGGCGATCAGATCACCCCCGAAATAGCTCCCCACGTTCGGGAAAACCAGTACCGGCGCATTCGGGTGAATAAAAAGACCCAATGCTTCAGCCCGGAGTATCCCTGTCCTGTTCACCACCGGGATATAAGGCTCCCGGCAGATCCAGAAGGGATCAAGCCCAAGGAAAAGATGGGTCATCGTGGTATTTCCCGCCAAAACCATGCCTGCCAGAGACTCCTTTGCAAGGCCGTGCCTCCTGACCAATACCCCGATTTTCTCGTTGATGCCCTTGATTAAAGCCGAGTGGAGGGCATAGAGTCCATTCTCTCCTGAAGCGAAATGGATCCGGCTCAAAATATCTTCGCCCATGGGCCTCTGGGGGTTCAAAAAGGATACTTCATCCACTCCCCTTCCCTCGGCCAGGTCAACGAGCCGGATCACCACGGTGGAGGTACCGAGGTCCACGGCCAATCCGAAAAGCCTCGGTGTCTTCCGGGCCGGGTAAAGATCCATGACCCGCCAGATATCCCCATCCCGAAAGAGCACCACCCCGACCTTGAATCCCGATTCCCTCAAAAGGGACGGGAGGCGCCTCGTCAAAGGGAGGTCCATTGTGACATCGCCGGCCCCCAGGACCTTCCGGGCCTCCTTCAACAGGCGATCCCTGTCGGCCGTGTTATCTTTCAGGCTGGGCCGGGAAATCTCCAGAACCAGTCCTTTTATCCATGCCTGCCGTGTCTCAGTTGGTTGCATGGGGGCGACCTTTCTTCACGATCTTGAGTCCCCGGCCCCGGGAAGCAGGATCATTCCAGGGTCTCCCGGGACCGCCGGGTGCCGAGATTAATACGGAAATCCCGTTGATGTCAAACCCGCCCTCTTTTCCATGGACCTGCCGGCCCTAAGGGCACGATAACTCCGTGAAGACATACCGAATCATTCTTTTTGGAGGGGAACACAGGAAATGTCTGAATTTTCTTGACCTTGGGATTTAAATTTTTCTAAGCTTAAGTTTGAAAACAACAACTCTTGCTAATTTGCTATAATTTATCGAAACCCGCTACCTCCTTGAAATAAAAGCGTCTTTTCCCCGAGATTCCCGGGGCGCCGGATCCCCGCGCCTTTAAAACAACCTGCCGGGGGGATCCGGCAAGACCCTATTCGGTTCAGGGGGGTGGGAAAGTGTTTTCGAAGAAGCCCGAAAGGGCGTTTTCCGCCGCCCCGCCAAAACCCGCGTCAAGAGTCAGGCAATGGATTACATCGACTGGCTCCTAATCATGGTCGATGACTTCTTGATCGGCCCTTACCGCTGGTTTCACCATCCCTTACTGGGCTGGTGGGCCGGAACCTTCATTCTTGCCCTTTGGGCGAGTATTCTGGGTGAGCTGACCCTGGCGGTGGCCTACCGCGTGAACCGCTCCGCCGTGAATGAGAGGCTTGAGGAGACGTCTCTTTATCACCAGCGTTCTCTCAATGCGCTCAAGAGCGGGGACAAAAAATCCTACAAGGCCATAAACAGGCTGGCCAACGAGGCCTTTGGAAAATCCTTTTTCCTGATGATGGCCATGGGGATGTCCTCCCTCTGGCCTGCCTTCATGGCCGCCGCCTGGCTGCAAAAACGATTTGGCGATATCCGGTTCCCCTTCCCTTTCGTGGAAAATGGGCTGAACTTCGTACCCTATTTCATTGTCTGTTACGTCATGGCCCGTATTCTCGTGGGAGCTGCGAGAAGGAAACTGAAAAAACGAACCGCCTGTTCCGGGGGAAGAAATTCAATCGGATGATTTATTCCATTACGGAGGCATGTTTTTATGGATCCTGAATTGATGAAATCCAGGGCTAGGAGATACCAGTTCCTTTCCGCCCTCTATCGGGACGAAATCCCCCTCTCCCTCATTGAAGCCATGCAAAAAGAAGATTTTCTCGACAGGTTCAATGAGGCTGTTACGGGGTGCGGGTTCATCGACCTTTCAAGCGGGGCGGAGTTGATGACCCAGTACCTGAAGAGCGGGCCCGCCGAAGAGCTTTACAAGGAACTCCGTTATGATTATGCCGACCTTTTCCTGAACGCCGGACCCAATCCCGTCTTTCCTTACGAGTCCGTGATAAAGAGCGGGGAGCCCGTCGTCATGCAGGAACCGGTCTTTGAATTGAGGAAATACTTCCGGAGGGCCGGCGTCCGAAAGAACCCTAACTATAAAGATCTCGAAGAACACATCGCGGTCCAGATGGAACTCCTGAGGATCCTCCTGGAAAGGGGGGATGAAGACCTTTATTTGGACTTCTTCAAAAACAAGTACTGCAAGTGGGTGCCCGCCTTTTGTGATCAACTCATCGCCGCCGCCCCATCCAAAAACAATTTCTACCAGGGGCTCGCGGCATTCACCCGCGGTGCCCTTATGTGCGAGAGCCTCAGGATCGAAGGATTCACCCGAGGCGAAGAAACCACGAAGAAAATGCTGGGAGCAGTGGATTCCCTGGGACTCGATCCGGGCTATGTCACCCTTGAAGAGGGGCCGCTCGAGGAGGAGCCCGAGAAGAAGATACCGAGCCATTGTTACACCTGTGGAGCGCTTTGCGGCATCACGGCGCGGCTCAAGGACGGGATCCTTGTGGCCACCAGCGGGCTCCAGGGAGATCCAAAGAGCGGCGGAAGGATCTGCCCCAAGGGAGCCGCGGCCCCCAAGCACCTCTATTCGGCCTATCGCTTGAAAACTCCCCTTATCAAGGAGG
Organism: Deltaproteobacteria bacterium; assembly: GCA_019310525.1. Taxonomy (NCBI): domain Bacteria; kingdom Pseudomonadati; phylum Myxococcota; class Myxococcia; species Deltaproteobacteria bacterium. The sequence goes on from JAFDEE010000011.1 coordinate 25,525, forward strand.
ACGGGCGCTTCCGAAAGGCCACCTGGGACGAGGCCTTGGACAGGGTGGTTGAAGCCTTCGGTAAGATCGAGCAGGGGAAGATAGGTTACATGAGGGGTAATGACTGGGCCAACAATATCCACGAGGCCCTCTTCGATCACCTGGGTTGCCCCAAGACCACCCACCGGCCCATGTGCGACAACTCGAACCGCATGGCCAACGAAAAGAACCTGAACGACAAGAGGCCATGGATCAACTATCAGGAGGCCGACTATATCCTTCACTTCGGCATGAACGAACTGGCCACCTCTTATGGCCAGCGCAAGACCGCCGAGTTGCGGGCAGCCCTGCGGAGGGGAGCCAAACTCGTCGTTTTTGACCCACGGCGTTCCGAAACCGCAAGCGCCGCTACCGAATGGATCCCGATAAAACCCTCGACGGATGCAGCCGTGGCGATGGCTATGGCCTATGTAATCATCAAAAACGAGCTTTATGACAAGGAATTCGTCGAGAACTGGACCCATGGATTCGAGGAGTTCAAGAAGAGGGTCCTGGGCGAAGAAGACGGTGTTCCCAGGGATCCGGAATGGGGAGCAAAAATCAGCGGTGTTCCAAAGGAAACCATCGAGCGGATTGCCATGGAGTTCGCCTCCGCCCGGAACAAGGGTTGTATTTCCTGGACAGGTCTGGCCCAGACCCCGAACGGGATGTACGCGACCGCCGCGATCCAGGCCCTGAATGCCTTGTGCGGCACCTTCGACGCACCGGGCGGCCCTTCCCTTCCATTCAAGCGCAAGCTGAAATCCCCCTGGGGCAAAGGCCAGGAAAAGCCACCCGCCAAGGAAGCTCCCAAGCTCAACAAGTTCGGCATCTGGTCAGGTTGGGCCCCGGCTTATCTTCTGGCGGACGTGGAGGCCGGAAAGCTGAAGGGAATGATCAACTATTTCGGGGATCCGGTGCTGTCCTGGGGTAACCAGGAGGCCATAACCCGGGCCATAGAAAAAATGGAATTCGTGGCCACCATCGACGCCTTCATGTGCAATACCGCGCTCTTGAGCGACGTTATCCTCCCGGACGCCACGTGGCTCGAACAGAGCCAGGTCAAAGCGGATTGGATGTACGAGGCCTTTATCGCCTATTACGCGGAAGTGGTGCCTCCCATGTACGATTCAAAGCCCATGTTCCGGATCACTGTGGAATTGGCCAAGAAACTGGGTCTCGGGAAATACTTCCCCTGGGAAAGCGCCGAGGAGGCCGAACGCAACCAGTTGGAGGGGACTCCCTGGTCTTATGACGAGTTGAAAGAGAAAGGTTTTATCGTCACGGATCCTGCCCGGTATTACAAGTACAAGAATTGGGGGTCTTTCAACGTTCCCGAAGGGTACGGTTCTTCGGGCAAGACCTCGACGGGGAAATACAATTTCCTCAATCCCGTGGCCCGGGAAAAGGGGATCGATCCCCTTCCCGACTACAAGGAACCGGATCCCGAAATCTTACCCGATGATGAATTTCCCTTTATCTTTGGCAACTTCCGGTTGTTCATCCACGAGCATTCCTCGACCTTCAACAACTACCAGCTCATGAAGGCCCAAGGGACCAATCCCCTGTGGATCAACAAGCTGGACGCCCAGGAACGGGGGATCGAAGAGGGAGACAGGGTTCGACTCTCTTCCCCCTGGGGCGCGGTGGAATTGAGGGCCCATCCTACCTGGGGTATCATGCGGGGAGTGCTGGGCTCCGCCGGAGGTTTCGGACACATCCGGGGTCTCGAGGGAGATCCCAAGTACCCTCAATTCAGGGGAGTGAATGCCCCCGGCATCATGAAACCAAATTACACGGAAGACGTGGGCGGCACCCCTTTGCTCAAATACATCAAGGTGAAGGTGGAGAAGATGTAAATCGCTATCGGCTGAAGCCGTAAGCTTAGGGGCCAAGGGGTTCAGGGTTCAAGGGTTCAAGCGCAACCTACTTTACCTCTAATCCTTTTTTCTCACTTGACCCCTGGACCCCTCGAAGCCTTGAACCCTAATAAAAAACCATTGGACTGAAGTCTTCACCTGAAGGCACAGATTTCTCCCATTTTACAAATGGGACAATAACGTCCCAGCGATCCCTTGATTCCGGGAAAAAGAGGCCGGGCAAGCCCGGCCTTTTCTTTTCCTTCGCCCTTCCCGTCTCCATTCAAGGGGTCCGGAAAGACATTGACAGGCCCTGTCCCAGGACTGATAATTCCGGTGTCTCCGTGCCGGAGGATGAAATTTCCCGCTGTAAGCAGGGGGTATCCCAGGCAAAGGCGAATGGAGAGGAGGTAGCGGGACCATGCGCCCCATCGTCGGCATCACCATGGGCGATCCATCAGGGATCGGCCCTGAAGTGCTCCTGAAGGCCCTATCAGACAAGTCCCTGTACGAAATCTGCCGTCCCGTGGTCTTCGGGGATGCCGGGGTATTGCTCAGGACCCGGGGAAGACCCGCAGATTTACGGATCCGGGAAATCGACCATCCCCGTGAAGCCCTGGGAACCTTCGGACAGGTGGAGATCATCCCCCTCTCCTCTCTTCCTGATGAGGCCACATTCCCGGGAAGGCCCGGGATCCAGGGCGGAAAGGCCATGGTCCAATACATCCTCAGGGCAGTGGAATCGGCCCTGGAGCGGGAAATCGAGGCCGTGGTCACATGCCCCATCAGTAAGGCCCTCATGCAAAAGGCGGGTTACGACTTCGAGGGGCATACCCCCCTGATCGCTCAACTTACCCGCACGGAGAATTACGTCATGATGCTCGCCGGCGAAAGCCTCAGGGTTTCCCTGGTCACAGTTCACTGTGCCCTCAAGGATGTCCCGGCCCTTCTGGACATCGAGGCGGTTTATAAAACCATCGCCATCACGGGGGCGGCGCTTGAGCAGGATTTCGGGATCCCTTCCCCACGGCTCGCTGTGGCCGCCCTCAATCCCCACGGAGGGGAGGCCGGGCTCTTCGGACGGGAAGAATCGGAGATCATTCTTCCCGCCGTCAATAAGGCCAGAACCCGGGGAATCAGGGCGGAAGGGCCTTATCCACCCGACACCCTTTTTTACAAGGCCCGCCTGGAGCGATTCGACGCCGTGGTGGCCATGTACCACGACCAGGGACTGATCCCCTTGAAACTTCTCCATTTCTCCGATGCGGTCAACGTGACCCTGGGGCTCCCTATTATCCGTACCTCCGTGGACCATGGCACTGCTTACGATATCGCGGGAAAGGACATGGCCGACCCCTCGAGCCTGAAGGCCGCACTTCGCATGGCGGTCGAGATGGCCCGCCACCGGGAAGCCCGCCGGAGGCGAAACCGGGATCCACTGGCGACCGACTAGGCGAAGCTGGATCCTTCAAGGCAGGGATCGGAGGAAAGACTCCGTACAGGATACTTAAAAGAAATGTGACTGCGAACCTCCGCTCTTCCATGAAGACGGGAGCGGTGAACGATTTTTTTACCCGGATTCCCATGACCGCTGAATTCATCAAAATACGGGGTGCACGCCAGCACAACCTCAAGGACATCTCTCTGGACATTCCCCGAAACCGGCTTGTCGTCATCACGGGTCTTTCCGGTTCGGGGAAGTCTTCCCTGGCCTTTGATACCATTTATGCCGAAGGCCAGAGGCGTTACGTGGAATCCCTCTCGGCCTATGCCCGGCAATTCCTGGAACGGATGGACAAGCCGGAGGTGGAGTCTATCGAAGGTCTCTCCCCGGCCATCGCCATTGAGCAGCGCTCCACGGGCCGCAATCCCCGTTCCACGGTAGGGACGGTCACGGAAATCTACGATTACTTGAGGCTGCTCTTCGCGAGGATCGGACGACCCCACTGCCCCCGGTGCGGCCTGGAAATCTCCGCCCAGACAACCCAGCAGATCGTGGATCAGATAATGGAACTGGAAGAAGGGACCCGTGTGCAGATCCTCGCCCCCCTGGTGGAAGGGAAGCGGGGGGAACACCTCCAGCTCCTGCGGAAACTTCGGAAAGACGGGTTTATACGGGTCAGGATCGATGGTGAAATTCGTCTCCTGGACGAAGATATACGCCTGGAGAAAAACAGGAAACATTCCATCTCCGTGGTGGTGGACCGGATCGTCATCAAGGAGGGAATCCGCAGACGCCTTACGGATTCTATGGAACTCACCCTGAGTCTGTCCGACGGCAAGGCCCTTCTGGATATCGTCGGCAAGGGGGAAATTTTATTCAGCCAGAAAGCAGCCTGTATCCGGTGCGGAATCAGCCTGCCGGAGCTGACCCCGCAGATGTTCTCCTTCAATAACCCCCAGGGGGCCTGTCCGGAGTGCACGGGTCTGGGGCTCAAGCGGTATTTTGATCCCGAAAAGATCGTCCCGGACCCCTCCCTCTCCCTTAGAGAAGGGGCCCTGGCACCCTGGGAAAAACGGGCCTCGGGGTATTATCATCAGATGCTCGACGCTGTTTGCAGGCATTATAAGGTTGACGGTTTCACCCCATTCAGGGACCTCCCTAAGAAGGTCCGGGACATCCTGCTATACGGGTCGGGCAAGGAAGAAATCCACTTCGACCTCAAGGGCGATACTCATCGCCACTCCTTCACCCGCCCCTTCGAGGGGATCATACCCAACCTCGAACGTCGTTACCGCCAGACCGGATCCTACCAGGTCCGCGAGGAACTCGATAATTATATCAGCCTGCTTCCCTGCCCCGCATGCGGGGGGGCGAGGCTGAAACCCGCCAGCCTGGCTGTGAAGGTAGGAGGAAAGTCCATCCACGAGATCACCTCCCTTTCCGTGGAAAAGGCCTGGTCCTTTTTCAGGAACCTGAAGCTCAGCGAGAAGGAGCAACACATCGCTGAAAGGATCCTGCGGGAAATTACGGAACGCCTGGGTTTCCTGAACAGCGTTGGGCTTTACTACCTCACCATCGACCGCTCCTCGGCCACCCTCTCCGGCGGGGAAGACCAACGAATCCGGCTGGCCACCCAGATCGGGTCCGGTCTGGCCGGGGTACTTTACGTCCTCGACGAACCGAGCATCGGGCTTCACCAGCGGGATAACCGTCGGCTGCTCGAAAACCTCCGGCGCCTTCGAGATCTCGGCAACACCGTCTTAGTGGTGGAACACGACCTCGAGACAATCCTCTCCGCGGAACATGTCATCGACATGGGTCCGGGGGCCGGTATCCACGGTGGCAGAGTGGTCTTCGAGGGGCACCCCGAAGACCTCTTGAAAAGCAATGAATCCATAACAGGGCAGTACCTTTCCGGGTTTCGCCGGATTCCCCTCCCTCGATCCAGGCGAAGAGGAAACGGGAAAAAGCTCGTGATCAGGGGGGCACGGCAGAACAACCTGAAAGGCATCACCGTGGAAATTCCCCTGGGGACCCTGACTTGTGTCACCGGGGTGTCAGGATCAGGGAAAAGCAGCCTGATCAATGAGATCCTTTACCCGGCCCTGGCACGGAAGCTTTACCGCTCAAAAGAACCGGTCGGCCGTGTGGATGCCATTGAGGGGATCCGGCATGTGGATAAGGTCATCCGAATCGACCAAAGTCCCATAGGCCGTACTCCCCGTTCCAACCCCGCCACCTATACCGGGGTTTTCACCCATATCCGGGACCTTTTCGCCATGCTCCCTGAATCCAAGATGAGGGGATACAAGCCAGGGCGTTTCAGCTTCAATGTCCGGGGCGGACGGTGTGAGGCCTGCAACGGGGACGGGATCATCAAGATCGAAATGCACTTCCTGCCCGACGTGTATGTGACTTGCGAATCCTGCAGGGGGCTCCGGTTCAACCGGGACACCCTGGAGGTCAAGTACAAGGGATGCCATATCGCCGAGGTTTTGAATATGACGGTGAATCAGGCCCTCTCCTTTTTTGAGAACGTCCCCGGGATTCGCCAGAAGCTCAAGACCCTCTTGGATGTGGGCCTGGGATACATCACCCTCGGCCAACCGGCCACCACCCTTTCCGGTGGAGAGGCCCAGAGGCTCAAGCTCTCCAAGGAACTGAGCAAGAAAAATACAGGAAAGACCCTCTACCTCCTGGACGAACCCACGACGGGACTTCATTTCGAGGACATAAAGAGGCTGCTGGAAGTCCTCAATCACCTGGTGGGCCTCAATAACACCGTGTTGGTGATCGAGCACAACCTGGACGTCATCAAGACCGCGGATTACATCATCGATCTAGGACCCGAGGGGGGGGACCGGGGAGGATACCTGGTGGGGACGGGAACGCCGGAAGAGCTTGCCCGAAACAACTCCTCCTATACGGGCAGGTTTCTCAAAAAGGTCCTTCGAACTTGATTTTATACGTTCTCTATCCGTGGCACAAAAAGAGGCCTCCCCGTCGGGAGGCCTCTTTTTTACGTAAGTATTCTTACCCACCGAAGGATTTGACGATCGCCTCGAGCATGGGGGCCAGGTCGGGGATCTTGAATACGAGGATAAAGCAGATGAGCAATGCGTAAATACAGAGGGACTCGATGAGCGCCAAACCGATGATCATAGTGGTCATGATCTTTCCGCTGGCCTCGGGATTCCTGGCCGTTCCCTGCAGGGCCCCGTTGATCGCATTTCCCATGCCCACGCCGGTGCCCAGGGTCGCGAGCCCGATACCCACGCCGCAAGCGATGGCGATACCAAAGAAGGCCCACAAACCCGCCGCCATTGCAGATCCGTCATCCGCGAAAGCTACTGATACCACTCCCAGGACCAGGACCGCCGTTAATAGTCCAACAACACCTTTCTTCGCCATACTGACCTCCTTCCATTTTTTCATCTGTTGCCTTCTTCCAAAAAACCTAAATTAGGTCGATAACCCTCTTTCCATGTACTGTCCCGCCCCACGGCGGATCTATTTTTTAGTTTTACAGGGAGCTTCTCTCCCCACTGGTATTGTCTTCCACCCTTTCAGCTTACCTGTTCAAGAGTCTGATCAGTGGGCCTCCTCCATGGCACCCACGAAATACACGATGGAAAGGAGCATGAAAACCAGCGCCTGAATAAAACTGACCAAGATCCCTAAGAACAGGATGGGCAATGGGGCCAAATAAAGACCCGCCAAAGCGAAAAGGATGCCCAGGATTTTTTCCTTTCCCATAATGTTACCGAAGAGACGAACGCTCAGGGACATAACCCTTGCCAGGTGCCCTATGCTCTCGATGATGAACATTATGGGGGCCAAGGCCCATACCGGTCCCAAAAAATGCTTGATGTACTTCACCCCGTGGAACTTGATTCCTATGGCATGGGTGAGGATAAAGGTGCATATGGCCATAGAAAGCGTTGTATTGATATTGGCGGTCGGGGAGAAGAAGCCGGGAATCAGGCCGATCAGGTTTGAAACCAGGATATACAGAAAAATGGTCGCGATAAAAGGAAAGAAGGCCCTTCCTTCGGGACCGGTGATCTCCACCATGAAATTTTCCATGGTTCCGATAATGATTTCAAGCAGGTTCTGCCCCTTGACCGGAACCAATTGAAGCCCTTTAGTGAGGAGGATGGAGCCGACGACCAGGATGATCATCACGAACCAGGTATGGATCACATGACTGTATTCATACGCGAAATGACCGAGCCCGACAGCAGCGAGGATTTCGTTCAGAAAATAATAGTGATGTTCCATTTATGTCGCCTCCCCCGTCTTTGATTTGATAACCATGAGGATTCCAAAAACGACAATACTCAAGACAACGGTACTGAGGCCTACGGCCAGACCGATGGGATCCACCACCCTGTATGAAACGAGGAAATAGATGAGGACCCAAAGGGCCAGAAGCCTGAGGTAATATTTTGCTATGATGGGGCCCTTTCCACTCTTCTGGCGCCCCTGGTGGTCAAAGGCCCTCGTCAGCGTGCGCTGCATGAGGTTGAAGTTGGCGATTATCGCCAGCCCCCCGAGAATGACCCCCAGGGTGAGGGAAGGACTCATGAAGAAAAAACTCAAGGAGGAAAAGACGAGTAGAATCGCCCAATTGAGTTTTCCCAGCACCCCTGCTTGAATTGTCCGGTTCATTCCGATTCTAAAGGCTATTTATCCTTTATCCTTTTGTACATGATCTGGAGATTTCTGAATGCCGCTGCAATTCCGAATCCCAAAAAGACGATGAACAGCCACGGCCTGGTTCCGAACCTCCTGTCCAGGTAATCACCCAGTAACGCTCCTATCCCGATGGCGAAGGCCATGGACAGACCCACGGTACTCAGGTACCCTAAGGTCCTGATAAGTTTCTTGGTCTCATTGTCCATTTATTGGCAGTGAGCGGCGGGTCTACTCGTAAAAAATTGAATGTGAACGGTTGTCCTTATCACAGGTACTTCCTTCTAGTCAATACTTTTGTCCCGAAAATCGCGGAAACTCCTTGCCGCGCAATCGATGGTCTTTCTGAGGTCTTCTTCGCCATGGGCCAAGGAAACAAACCAGGCCTCGAATGCGGAAGGTGCCACGTAGACCCCTTGCTCCAGCATGGATCGGTAAAAGGCCTTGAAGGCCCGGACGTCGCCCGTCTTGGCCGATGCGAAATCCGTAACGGGCCGGTCCGTAAAAAAGAGGGAGCCCAGGGAACCGACCCGGTTCACCCTGACCTTGACCCCCGCTGCGGCCGCGGCCTCTTCGAGGCCTTTGAAAAGCATGCCCGTCTTTGCCTCCAGTTCCTCGTAGATCCCGTTTTTCCTTAGGATTTCAAGGGTGGCGATACCTGCCGCCATGGCCAGGGGGTTCCCGGAAAGGGTTCCTGCCTGATAGACGTTTCCCTCCGGTGCCATATGCATCATGAGATCCTTTCTCCCCCCATAGGCTCCCACCGGCAGACCGCCTCCGATGATCTTTCCCAGACAGGTAAGATCAGGCATGATCCCGTAAAACCCTTGGGCACCGCCCGGTCCCACCCGGAAACCCGTGATAACCTCATCAAAAATCAAGAGTGAGCCGTGCCGGCGGGTGATTTCCCTCAGGCCTTCCAGAAATCCTTTTTTTGGAACGATCACACCCATATTTCCCGCAATGGGCTCCACAATGACGGCTGCGATCTCGGAACCGAACCTTTCAAAGGCCTCCTTGACTTCCTCCAAATCGTTGAATCCCAGGGAAAGGGTATGACGGGCGAGATCCTCCGGGACCCCCGGGCTACCTGGAATGCCCAAGGTGGCGACCCCTGATCCGGCGGCGACCAGCAGGCTGTCTGCATGCCCGTGGTAGCACCCCTCAAACTTTATGATCTTGGATCTTCCTGTGTAGCCCCTTGCCAGGCGGATGGCACTCATGGTGGCCTCGGTCCCGGAGTTGACCATCCTCACCATCTCCACCGAAGGCACCATGTCCACGATCAACTCCGCCAGGCGTACCTCAAGTTCGGTGGGAGCCCCATAACTGGTCCCCAGTGAAACCCTGTCCCGTATCGCTTGTACCACTTCAGGATGGGCATGACCCAGGATCATTGGGCCCCAGGAGCATACATAATCGATATAGCGGTTGCCATCCGCATCCCAGAGGAAACACCCCTGCGCCTTCTCGATAAAAGGCGGGTTCATGTCCACGGCCTTTCCGGCACGAACAGGGCTGTTGACGCCCCCCGGTATCCTCGCCTTTGCCCTTTCAAACAGGCTTTCGGATCTATCCCCCATTTCCTAACTCCATAATAGTTTGCTCAAAAGCCCTGGTATTTCCGCGGGACCGCTCCGGTTATCAGTCCCCCGCTTTTATACAACCTAATCTTCGAAATATGCCATGCTCGTCTTCTTGAATTCCTTTTCACTGAAAAGAAGAGTGAAGTCTTTGATCCCGGATTTCCGAGACATTCGCTCGGCAATCCGATAACAGGTCTCCCGGTTTTCACCGTGTACCATGGTGTAAAGGTTGTAGCGAAGCTCCCCTTGGGGCCGTCTTTCGTAACAATGGGTCACCTCCCGGAATCCCGCCATGATCTTCCCGACTTCCTCGATCCTTTCCTCCGGAACCACCCACGCAACCATGGCGTTCGAATTGAAACCGGCCTCCTGGTGCCTGAGGGTGGCCCCGAAACGCCGGATCACACCCTTCTTCTTGAGAGACGAGATCCTTCTCAGGAACTCCTCTTCACTGATCCCCATCCCTTCCGCCAACTGCCGAAACGGACGGGGTTCGAGAGGAAGATCTCCTTGAATGAGTTGGATAATTTTCCTGTCCATTTCATCGATCATTTTCAAATCCGGTAGGCATCGGCTCGTCCCCTCCTGCGTCGGTGGCGACCCAAAGAGCGCGGCCCTGCAAGATGTTTCCGGGAACATTGACTTGATCCGGGAATTTCCTCGTGCCCATATCCAATCCCCGTTTCCTTGTCAAGCTGAAAGGGCGCCAAGGAAGGAGTCTGTCTTGAAAAACGGGCCGGAATGGATTATTGTTCGATTCCGGGGAGGACTGGGAAAAGGAGGAAATATCCGAGACCGTGCTATTCGACAACCCCATCAGAAAAATCGCTGAAAGAAAGATCCGGGAGGCCCAGGAAAACGGAGAGTTCAACAATCTTCCTGGAAGAGGTAAACCTCTGAAGCTTGAAGACGACCGGAATATCCCCGAGGATCTTCGCATCGCATACAAGATCCTGAAAAATGCGGACTGCCTTCCACCCGAACTCGAGGCCAAAAAAGAGATCAGGCAGATGGAGGACCTGCTGGAAACCATCCCGGACGAAAAAAAGAAATACAAACTCATCAAGAGGATCAATTACCAGATCATGAAATTGAACATGATGGGGAAAAAATCGCCCCTGCTCGAAGAAAAGCAGGTTTATTATCAAAAGGTCCTGGAAAAATTTTCCAGGAGGAAATGACCGGCCCGTCCATCCGGGGAACCGAGCCCGGCTGACTACCCTGGAATCGGGGATCTACCTGCCTCTTTCACTCCTTTTGCCCGTTCTTAGGGTTCCGATCAATTCCTTGATGGATTCGACACGTCTCTCCACGCAATAGGCCGTAAGACCTTCCAGGATATGAACCGTGGCCAAAGGGTCCACAAAGTTGGCAGTGCCCACCTGAATGGCGCTTGCACCGGCGATCAGGAATTGAAGGGCATCGCGGTAATCCATGATCCCCCCGATGCCGATGACCGGGATCTTCACAGCCTTTGCCGCCTGGTAAACCATATACAGAGCCACAGGCCGAATCGCGGGGCCTGAGAGTCCACCGGATACGTTGGCCAGAACGGGAGTTCGGGATTCAATATCGATAGCCATTCCCGTAAGGGTATTGATCAGGGAGAGTGCATGGGCCCCCGCGCCCTCTGCGGCTCGGGCAATCTCCCGGATATCCGTCACATTGGGGGAGAGCTTGACGATGACCGGCTTGTCAGTGCTTTCCACAACTTTTCCCGTAACCCTTGCGGTCATCTCCGGGTCAACCCCAAAGGCCATTCCCCCCTCTTCCACGTTTGGACACGAAACATTCACCTCCAGGGCCGATACCCCTTCAACCCCCTTGAGGGCAGAGGCCAGTTCGCCATATTCCTCCACGTGATGGCCGTAAATGTTGGTCACTACATGGGTGTCCAGTCCCCTCAGCCGGGGAAGCATATCCTTCAGAAAGGCCTCGATTCCCATGTTGGCGAGCCCGATGGCATTGAGCATGCCGCAAGGGGTCTCCACGATCCGTGGTGGGGGATTTCCAGCCCTCGGCTCGAGAGAAAGCCCCTTTACGACAACCGCCCCCAGGCGATCCAAATCAACAAGGGGTTGGTATTCCTTCCCGTACCCGAAGGTGCCGGAAGCGGTCATAACCGGGTTTTTAAGTACCAAGGGGCCCAGCTTGACCGATAGATCAGGTTTGAATGGATCCATTGCACCCTCTAAGAGCTTAAACCCTGAGTCTTGTAAGATCTGGGGCTTAAAGGTCTCTCTACTCTAAAGGATTCTGGAAGGCGAAATCACGAAACGTTTCTCCCCCCAACATCCCGGAATCTCAGGAATCTCTCCAATCGATTGCGGCCGCGGGAAAAACCGGCCCGTCCCGACACACATGGAAATAAAAGCGCCCTAATCCTTCTGCCGCGGGTACGGCGCAACCCTGGCAAGCCCCGAGCCCGCATGCCATCCGGGCCTCAAGAGAAACCTCGCAGGGGATCCCGCGTTCCAGGGACAGCATCGCCACTTTCCTGAGCATGGGTCGGGGTCCACAGGCAAAAACCTTCACTTTTTTCCCCGACCTTCCGGTCTCTTCAAGCCGCCTTTCCAGGAGATCCGTGACAAATCCTGCATAGCCCTCACTCCCGTCTTCGGTCGCCGGATGGAAGCCTACGTCAAAAATTCCCACCAGATCCGGAGTGAGGATATCTTCGGCGCTCGGGAAACCCGCCAGAAAGGACACCTCCTCCCCTTTTAAAACATGAAGCAGAAAAAACAGGGGGGCTACACCGACTCCACCACCTACGAGAACCGGCTTCTCCCCACCCCTCGGCCCTTCAAAACCATTGCCCAGAGGCCCCAGAAGAGATACGCGCTCACCGGGCACCAGGCCTGTCATGAGACGTGTTCCCTCCCCGACCACACGATAAAGCACCTGGATTACGTCCCCGGACAGCCCACATATGGAAAAAGGCCTCCTGAGCAAAGGAGACACCTCTTCTCTGACCCGTATCATAATGAATTGACCGGGTTTGGCGGCCCGGGCGATCTCGGCGGCTTTCAAACCGAGCAGCCAAGTGTCGCGATTCAAAGGCCGGTTATACGCTGTCTCAGCCGATTTCTCGAATATCATGGACACAAGATATCCTATCAGGACCCGGCAGGGAAAGGAAAAATTGCCACCTGAAATCTTTCAGGCGTCGAGTTTATCGAAGATGCAAGGCATCCAACGCGGTAGATTTAGTAAAATCGACCCTCCGGAAGGGTAGACAATCTTAAACCCGGATTATGCGTGAACGCTTGTTCGCCTCGGGCGCGGCCTGCCCAAGAAAGGGTAAAGAGATTTTCCCGGAGCGGCCTATTTTGGCTCTGGAGCAGCCTGCCTGCCGCAGGCAGGGAGAGCGGAAGAGCCGAAATCCACAGTGAGCGGAGCCATGGACGGCGTAGCGCCTGCCCGCCGGCTGTTTGGCGGGAACGTAGCGGAGGGGACATCTCATTACCCTTCACCTATCGGGTGCTCTCAGAATGCTTCAACATATTGTAATAAAGATCAATTTCATTTTTCACGAATAATTTGGGTTGAAATATTGCTCATTTTGCTCTCACTCTTCGGGTTAAACTTCCCCTTTTCCCGGTTATGCAAAAAACCCCAGGGTGCCCAGAAAAATGTGCGTATTTTCACAGAAAATCCAGGCCGGGTTTCCTGGATCTGTTCAAAAAGGCCCCATCAATCAAGAGCGCCGTCCCACCTGGATATTAAAATGATTCATCAAAACAAGACATTATCTCCCTCCTCCACCCTAGTGGGCGGATCTATCCAAAACCTTTAGCGGTTCGGGTCCATCCTGGCATGGTACTTGATGAATAGATCCCGAAAGTTGGATTTGATGAGGCGCCACAGGGACTAGAAGAAAGGGGATCCAATGAACCGGATGATTGCTTACTGCGGCCTTGCATGTGATGAATGCAGCATCTACCTCGCCACCAGAGAGGACAACGAGAAGAGGAGGGTTGAAGTTGCTGAGTTATGGTCCAACTTGTATGGGCGGAAAATCCTTCCAGAAGAAATCTATTGTGACGGCTGCAGGTCTCAAACAGGTCGGCTTTTCTCTTTCTGCTCACAATGTCCCGTAAGACGCTGCGCCCTTGAAAACGACCTCGAACTCTGTATCTATTGTACAAATTTCCCGTGCTGGCGGTTGAAATCCGTCTTCAAGGCTGTACCGGAATCCAAGACCCGGCTGGAAAATCTGAAACAATCTTGTGTCCATCCATAAACAGGCAATTTTGTTCAAGGTCAAGGAAGGCGAAGATTTTAACCATCCCGCTTTAGAATGCCAAGCGGCAGAGGCACCATACATTGAAGTATTTCGAGGATTAAATATATCACGGGGAAGCAGCCCTTTCAATCTCCCTCCAGAGAAAGGGCCCCTTGCGGTGGGATAGTTACAGATTTCACCTCTCCAGCGGTTGACTAAGGCAAGCCCTCCCGCCGCTGCTCACGGGAGATCCTGAAAGCAATGGAACCTGCTGATTCGGCACATATTTTCAGGCGTTTTCCATTGACAGGAAAGGGGGTTTATCCGTATACTGGTCATAAAAATTGGGTGATCAACAGAGAACCGAAGCAACTACAACCCTTCAGGCAGGTGCAAGATGAGATCAAGCGGGAACCTGGACGCCGAAGACTTCCACAAAATCATTGAAAGGCTGGAATACAACGAGGACATCTCTCAACGTTTTTTCGAGGTGGAGGTCAGCATTCTTTCCACTCTCAATTTTGCGGACTTCTTTGAAAGGCTGCTCACAGAGATCAAGGAAAAATTCGATATCCCGTACGTCTGGCTTTCCCTTATCGACGAAAACGACCTCGTCCCCCTTATCGGGGCACTGGCCTCCTCCCCGCTCCTCAAAGAACGGTTGAATATTATCGACCGAAAAAATTTTCTGGAAATAGTGGGGAACAGAAAAGAACCCTTACTCGTAAACGAAGACCTGAGGCCTTTCTACCGGATGTTCCCCCCGAACGAAAAATATCTTATCCGCTCCGCCGCCATCCTCCCAATCTTCCTGAACCAGGAACTGATCGGAAGTCTGAATCACGGGGATCCTTCGGCCGAGCGGTATGTTCCAGGGATGAACACAACACTGTTGGAAAGGTTGGCGGTAAAGATTTCCATTTGCCTTTCCAATGTAACAGCCCACGAAAAGCTGAGGATTCTCGCCTCAAAGGATCCTCTCACAGGACTCTTGAACCGCGGTGTCATCGAGGCGGTGATGCAGCGGGAGGTCAACCGGGCCCTACGATACGATACCCCCCTCTCCCTCATCTTCATTGACCTTGACGATTTCAAGACTGTCAATGACAGCCACGGACATGACGCCGGGGATGCCCTTCTGAAGTACCTGGGTTCCCACCTTGTTGAAAAAAGCCGGGAAAGCGATGTGGTAGGGCGTTTCGCGGGCGACGAATTCGTTATTCTCCTTCCTTCCACCAACTCCCGGGAGGCCTTGAAGCTGGCCCAGCGGATCAAGCGCAATCTTCTGCAAAATCCCTTGAAATACAACGGGAAGACCATCCCTGTATCCTTCAGTTACGGGATCAGCCACATCCATGATGACGGGGTCAAGGACCCGGCCTCTCTTGTAAAAAAAGCAGACGAGAGGTTATATCGTGCAAAACGGCGGAAACGCTGAAGCGACTTCCTCCCCACCGGTCCCTCCTTTCGATAGTCCAAAGAGGTCGGCACCCCTGCCCCTTGGGACCCTGAGCCCGGAACCCGGTAGACCATCAGCAGGCTGCTCCCTTCTCCAGGATCGCCTTCAGTTTAGGGGGCAAACGGGTGGGTTTTTGCTCTGAATTGATGCAGGCATGAACGGTGTGACCGGAGACCAGGAGTCGGCCCTCTTCGTCGAAAATCCGGTACTCGAAACGGACACGGATGCGCTTGAAGGGAAAGGCCCTAGTCCTTACCGTGATCATGGCGTCGTAGCGGGTATTTCCATGATATTGGGCGGTGGCCTCAGTCACCACCAGACCGTACCCTTCGGCTTCAACCTTGGCATAAGGGTAACCCAGGGCACGCATGTATTCGCTCCGGGCCACCTCGAAGAAGGTAAAGTAGTTGCCATAATAGACAAGCCCCATCCTGTCCGTATCCTTGTACCGGATCCTTATCCTGGTCTCATGCCAACTCACCTCTTCGGCGCATCTTGCCTCCATACCTTCTCCTTTCAGATCCTTGAAGAAATCTTCGGCCCTTGTGATCGGCAGCTATTGTTAGAGGTAGCCTGGTCCGTGTCAAGGACTTTCCCCGAATGCTTGACACGAAGAGATCCCCCCTCTATATTCCACACATTTCACTTGTCTCGTGTTTCTCTGAGTTTCGCAGTGAAAGACGATTCCCTTTTCGACCCCAGCCGGCCAGCGATCCGGAGGACCGAACCTAATGAACAAGACGGAAGATTTCATCAAGGCCTACTATGAGTTCAAGGATACGGTCGATTTCTCCAAGAGCGGCTACCTCCCTGATCTTGACAATCTCGTTTGGATGCTTCTCATGGGGATTCCCAGCGTCCCCGCCGACAAGGACACTTCCGATAAGGCCTCCATGGAGGCCGTTGATCAGAGGATCAGCATCCTCAAGGCCGTGTTCGTCGAGGTGAACAGGGAACAGCCTGAGGAATTCCTCGACAAGGGTCTTCTCACCTACGATCAAGCCGGTAAGATGGCCAAACTCATGCTAAACGAAAAGCATTCCAAGTCAGGTTCCCGGTGCTCCAGCCGGCGGTCAACCGGAAAAAAGAACAAGGATTCCTGATTCATCCTTCCTCAAGCCCTCTCCTGTATCTTTTGTTTGAGCCCACCTTGAATCCCCAAGAGAGAAACGTCAAAAGCTTGACACTTCCAGTCCCCAACCTCGCCCTTTCCCTCATATTTGCAGGCCGTATTGATCGTATCCAAACCAACTTATCAAGCTGATATTACGCGATTTTCCAGACAAAGACCCTGGTGGCATGGATTCTGCTTCATTTAGTGTCCATCCATAAATAGGCAATTTTGTTCAAGGTCAAGGAAGGCGAAGATTTTAACCACCCCGCTTGGGATACCAAGCGGGACAAGCATCCATACATTGAAGTATTTCGAGGATTAAAATCTGAGCCTGACGCCGCTTGTCACGCCGTAGCCATAACGAAGGCGGAAGATTGGGCAAAAGGGCCATTTATGGATGGGCACTATTTAATTCCATAGCATTTGTTTGTTCCCCGAGGATCGAAAGAGCGGCCCCGGGAGAGAAGACAATTCCTTAAAGAACAGGAATTCCCTTTTGAAGGCCGGTATGGATCTTAAATCTGGAAAAAAGAACAAAGACGAAAAGGCGGCCCAGGGCAAGGAGAACCTTGCCCTCTTCTCAAAGCTCCTGGCCTTGAACGCCACATTCGAGGCCGCGAGGGCAGGTGCTGCCGGAATCGATCTGGCGATAGACACCGAAGCCTTCAGATCACTCCTGTTCCAGGACATGGAGCTTCACGGGCAGGCTTCTAAATCTGATGAAAACCGCTGGTGATGTTTTTCGGCGAAACGGGTAGGGATAGGCACGAATAATCGGGGGCTGAAGAGCTTCAGGAAGCGCCCTTTTTTGATCTCCCGTTCAAAAGCGCATTGAACCCTTCGATGGCCGGCCGCCAGGCCTTGTGAAAGTGTTCCCAAAAGAAGGATTGGGCCAGAACAAGGCGATTGTGGGAAGATCCTGCATGCCTCATCTTTCGGTCCCAGGAGGCCTGCCACTCTCTCATTTCTTTACGGAATTCCGGATCCTCGATACTGTTGAGCAAGTCCTCCACGGCCTTTTTCCGCTCTCTTTCAAAGGAGAGCCGATCCTCCTTGAAAAGCTTGTGCAGTCTGGCATGCTCCCGCAAGGCCTCTTCACGGATCCGCTCCTTTTCCTTCTCCCAGTTCCATTTCTCCATGATGATTCTCCAGCAAGGCATCCTCGAACGACTTCATCCGTCAATCTACTACCCCTTGGGTTTCATTTCAACTTGAGACCTTTGAAAAACGTTCAATTTTGTTCAAGGTCAAGGAAGGCGAAAATTTTAACCGCCCCGCTTTGTATCCCAAGCGGGACAAGCATCCATACATTGAAGTATTTCGAGGAATAAACTACTATCGGCTGAAGCCGTAAGCTTAGGGGCCAAGGGGTCGAGGGGTCAAGGGGTCAAGTGAAAAACATCTTTCTTTAAATCCCGGTTTCTCACTCGAACCCTGGACCCCTTTAATCCTTGAACCCTATTAAAATTTCAGCCTGACGCAGCCTGGTCGCGCCGTAGCCGCGGCGGAGGCGGAAGATTGGGCAAAAGGGAGCGTTTTTCAAAGGTCTCTCCTGCTCAAGAGGTCCAGTTACAATTGAAATTTGGGGACCAAGGATTAACGCTTTCGATCTTTTTCTCCTTGGAAGGAAGGTTCGAGCAAGGGCCGATGGCTCCTTTTCTGAAGTGACTGGCGGGAGGGCGCCGTGGTTTTCGCGGCTTATCAGTGGGGGAAGCCGCAGCTCACGCTCTCTTAGAGCGGGAGAATGCGGAGGGGGCCGGCCCGCCAGGAAGCGGCGGGCAGGTGTCCCCCGCTGATAAGCCGCTGAAAACACCAGCCCGGGAGCCTCCGAACGAAAGAAAAGGTGACATCGGCCTTTTGGAGGTTGGTATCGAATTGAAGTACTCACCGGATTATAATGAAGGGGCATGGGGATCTTTTCCTCGTTCCCGAGTCTCACGGCCTGGTTATTTCAAGGGGTTAGGGACGGGGGAGTTTTGCCCCCTCCGCCGTTCTCCCGCTTTTACAAGCGGGAGCCGGGGTTTCCCCCATCCCTAACCCCTTGAAATAACGAAGGCCTCCCAACAGGTCACTTCCGAAAAGATCCCCATGCCCCTTCTCCCGGTGGTGCAGGCAATGGTTTTCAGGTGAAATACTTACTCCAGAGAGACCTTTCCTGTTTTTATTCCGCTGAATTAGGAGGTGTGATATGCCTATTACGCCCGATCATATGTTTTTCAGGGATCAACTTTCCCGGTTTGTGAAGGATCGCATCCGGCCCCTTGCGGCGGAGATCGATCGATCAGATACCTTTCCAAAGGAGCTCTTTCGTGAAATGGGGCGCCTGGGGTATTACGGGATCCGGTACCCGAAAAAAAGCGGCGGCCTTGAAGCTGATACCCTGACCTGTTCCATCTTTGTTGAGGAAATCGCCCGCGGTTCCCTTGCCTTCGGCGTGATCTGCCTCATGCAAATCCTGATGGGTACTGATTTTCTCTTCAGGTTCGGGAGCCGGGAAATCAAGGAGCGGCTCTTTTACCCGGCCCTCAAGGGTGAAAAAATAGGGGTCATCGCCTTCACCGAACCCGATTGCGGCTCCGATCTCGCCTCCATTCGCACACTTGCACGCAAGGAAGGAAACGACTTCGTTCTCAAGGGTTCGAAGACCTGGATCACCAACGCCCCCATTGCGGACTTTTTTACCGTGGCCGCATCCACCGACCGGAGTCTGGGACTTAAAGGAATCAATTTCTTCCTTGTGGAAAAGGACACCCCCGGCTTTGAGGTGGGAAAGAATATCGAGAAAACCGGCGCCCTGGGCTCCTGTACCGGGGAAATATTCTTCGACGACTGCCGGATCCCAGGCGACCACCTTCTGGGAGCCGAACTCAACAAGGGATCGGTTTATCTACTGGAGATCCTGGGGGATATTCGAATCATGGTGGCATCCCTCGCCCTGGGTCTGGCCGGTGCAGCCCTTGACGAATCCATCTCCTATGCCAAGGAGCGCCAGGCCTTTGGAAATCCCATCGCCAAGTATCAACTCATCCAGGAAAAGATCGCCCGAATGGCCACGGAGATCGAGGCCTCTCGGTGGTTGATCTACCAGGCCTGCACCCTTAAGGACCAGAAGGCCCCCTTTGCCCGGGAAGCAATGATGGCAAAGGTCCATGCTACTGAAACCGCCATGATGGCCGTGGATGAGGCAAGGCGCCTTCACGGAGCCTATGGTTTCTCCAGGGAATACACGGTGGAAAGGTTGTACCGGGACGCAGGGTTCCTCCTCTTCGGTGGCGGCACTCACGAGATTTTGGCCCTGAATATCGCGAGGGACATCCTCAAAAACGCCTAGGCGCCCCGGTCGGCCTCTACCCTTTTTTCTTCAATCTTTCCAGTATCTCTTCTGCGACCTTCCGGCCCGAGAGAAGCATTCCCCCGAAGATGGGTCCCATCCTTGGTCCTCCGAACGTAGCGTTGGCGGCCATCCCTGCCACGTAAAGCCCGGGGAAGACCTCACGGGTATTTTCCAAAGTGAGGGACTCGGCGCGATCGGACCACATGGATTTCTCCCCTTCAATATTCCCCGTCGGGGTCTGAAGGTTACCCGGGACCTTCCTATGGGCGACTTTCACAACTTCTGTGGCGTGTCCGGTAGCGTCGATAACAAATTCCGCCCTCATGGTCAGGGGATCCACGTGAAGTCCCGCCATTTCCACAGGCGACCAGTTCAAAACAAGGCCCATGATCCGGTCCTCCCTCATCATGACATCCTCAATACTCACACAATTGAATATCTTGAGGCCCGCCCGGAGCGCCGCAGTGACCAGGGACGCCACAGCCTCGACGGAATCCGCGGTGTAATAATGATCCTCGTATTTTCGAACCCGAACTCCGATACGTTCCAGGATGTCCAGGGCGGCGTCCTGGACAACGATCTCGTTGAACATCATCCCGCCGCCCCACATGCCACCCCCGACACTCAGCTTGCGTTCAAAAAGAACGGCCTTGCAGCCAGCCTCGGCCAAGGTATATCCTGCCACCAATCCGGCGGGTCCACCACCCACAATCGCCACCTCACTCTCCATGGCGGAACGGAGTTTCTCCACGTAACGATCGATGATTGCCCTGGTGATGACGACTTCATTCAATTCCATAGCGCTCTTCTCCTTTTTTAAAAAAAATTCATAAAAAAAGACCGTTTCCCCTTCATGAGAAACGGTCCTGGTTGAATACACTTCCGGCCCAGGCTCGTTTCCCTACGCAGGCATGATCCTGATCAGGTTCAAAGGGTTGCCCGGAACACCGGGCTCTCAGATGCTGAGCAACACCCCTAACGAGCGAAAACCATCCTAGGAGAACCGTGCGGGCATGTCAAGCATTTCCTATCAACTTGCTCTGATATACACCCATCCGGTTCTTCTTGACGGCGGTATATGAATGTTCTAGTCTTCTTTCAAAGGGGAAAAAGCGCACAGCATTTCTCTCTTCCTGGTAAAATCACGTAGAAAAAATATTCAGAGGAGGATGGCCATGAACGTCCTTGACCTGCAGTATGCGGAATTCGAAAAACTCCCGAGTGAGGCCAAGATCGAACTCTTCAATCGGGACGGGCGCCTCTTTGATATGATCATTTCCCAGCAACTGAATCGGAAGATCCTTGATGATATTTACATCATCACCAACCGATTGCGGACCCTGGCCAAGAGCAAAAGCGGCTCCCTCTTCCTCCAGGATCTACTCCGGCATAAAAGGGCCATGCTCTATTTCGCCCAACCCTCCTCCCGGACCTTCCTCTCCTTTGAAAACGCCTGCCACATCCTGGGCATGAAGACCTCTGAGATCCGGGACACCCGGGTGTCCTCTGAGGTCAAAGGGGAAAGCTTCGATGACAGTTTGAGGACTTTCTCTTCTTACACGGACCTGATCATCATGAGACACAAGGAGCCCAACAGGGCGGAGAGGGCCGCCTGGCTTCTCAACACTTTTTCCTACAGACCTGTCCCGGTGATCAACGGGGGTTCGGGCGCCGATCAGCACCCCACCCAGGCCATTCTTGATGTCTATACCCTGCAGAAGTCTTTCGAAAACCAGGGAGGATTGGACGGAAAGACGATCCTGATGTGCGGGGATCTCCGAAGGGGGCGAACGGTGAGGTCCCTGAGCTACCTGATGAAAAACTTCGAGGGGGTCAAAATCATCTATGCCGCTCCAGATGGGTTTCAGATGAAAGAAGATGTTCTCACATTTCTCGAGGGAAAAGGCATTCCATATGTCATTGAAACCGAAAGCCTCGAAAACGTTCTGCCCGAGGCCGACGCCATTTACATGACACGCATCCAGGATGAACACGACCTCGTCGCAGGTGAGTCCGACTTGATCGATACCTCCAGGTTCAAGCTCAAACCCGAAGACATGCGAAAAGTGCGCCCCAATGGTATAATCATGCATCCCTTTCCGAGAAGGGATGAAATCGACGTGGCCATCGACTCCGATCCCCGTGCCATGTACTGGAGGCAGGAACGAAACGGGATGTGGACCCGTGCCGCGCTTATTGCTTACATCTTCAACGTCGAAGGGCAAATCATGGATTACTGATGTCTTAAAAAAGAAGGCCTGGCGGGGCCCTATACCTGCCTCCTGTCGCCCCCCACCAGACCCCTCTTTTTTTGCCAAGTATAAAGGAAACCGGGGTCTTTAACCGGCCACCTCCCGGATGGATTCCTCCAAGATATTCAGGCAGGTGTCGACCTCCTCCTCAGTTACGGTGAGCGCCGGGCTGAAACGGATACTGTTTTCCCCACATCCCAGGAGAAGAAGGCCTCTTTTAAAGGCCGCCTGAATTATCTCGTCCCGCCAGTCCTTAGCGCGTTCTTTGCTCACCCGATCCTTTACCAGTTCCACAGCGACCATGAGGCCCAGCCCCCTCACGTCGCCCATACACTCATAGGACCTCTGCATTTCCCTTAGCCCCTCCAGCAGGCGTTTCCCTTGCTCCTCGGCGTTCTTCATGAGGCCTCCTTCCAGGAGTTCGATAGTCGCAAGGGCGGCCTGGCAGGAGATGGGGTTTCCCCCGAAGGTGGAGGCATGGGAACCGGCCTCCCAATCCATGATTTCCGCCTTTGCCACCATGGCACCAAGAGGCATGCCTGAAGCAATCCCCTTGGCCAGGGCCATTATATCAGGCGTCACCCCGAAGTGCTCCATGGCGAACATTTTCCCGGTCCGGCCCATTCCCGCCTGGACCTCGTCGGCCACGAAAAGGATACCGTATTGTTTTACGACGTCATACAATGCCTTGTGAAAATCAGGAGGCGGTACGATATACCCCCCCTCTCCCTGGATGGGCTCCACGAAAATTGCGGCCACCTCTTCAGGCGCCATGGTGGTTCGGAACAGGGTTTCTTCCACCCAGCGGACGCACTCCAGGGAACACTGGGGGTAGGTGAGATTGTATGGACACCTGTAGCAGTAAGGATAGGGGATGTGGGTGATTCCGGGAACGAAAGGATAATAGTGTTTTTTCTGAATCGTCTTGCTGGCGGTGAGGGATAAGGCCCCCATGGTGCGGCCGTGAAAGGCCCCGAAAAAAGCTATATTCAGTTCTCCGCGGGTGTGCCAGCGGGCCAGCTTGAAGGCGGCTTCCACGGCCTCAGCCCCTGAATTCCCGAAATAAACCTTTTTTCCTCCCTCCCCGGGCGCAAGGGAGGCGATTCTTTCTGCGAGCTTGATCTGTGGCACATAGTAGAAATCGGTTCCGGACATGTGCAGAAGCTTTTCCGCCTGTTCTTTGATGGCTTCAACCACCTTGGGGTGACAATGTCCTGTTGCGCATACCGCGATGCCGGCGGTGAAATCCAGGAAAAGGTTCTCATCCACGTCCCGGATCCAGACCCCTTCGGCCTTTTTCACTACAAGAGGATAGGCCCTCGTGTAAGAAGGGGACACATAGGTATGATCCGTTTCAATCAACTCCGAGGCCCTAGGCCCCGGCAGCGCCGTCTTGATAACCGGTTGTTTCATTTCTCACACCTCCCTCAAGGGAAAAACGAATTGATTCAAAAACAATCTTCACCTAAATTGAGCGATTTCCGAGTTTTCTGGAGACCTGCCTGAGGCAGACAAGTGCAAGGCGTGCGAGCCACGCCAAACAGCTGGCAGACAAGTCCGCGAAACTTCCCAAAAGGCCTTGATCAGTCAGCGAATCATTCTCTAACGAGCGCATCTATTTTTTCAAGAGAATTTTTGATAGAAACCCCTTATCGGAGCTCATAAAAAACGCCTTCAAATCCGTCAAGTTTTCCTGAAGACCCGGATAGCCGAATGTCATCCAATCTATGGAAAGGAGAGGCCATGGAAGGAGAAAGAAAGAAGACCCGTTCCCAGACCCTCCGGCAACACATGATTTCCCTCCTGGAGGAAGAAGGAATGAGCGGCAGGGACCTGTCAAAGGCCCTTGGCATCCGGGAAAGGGCGGTTTATGAACACCTGGCCCACGCCGCCAAGTCCGTTTCCAGAGCGGGAGGGCAACTGGTTGTGCTCCCCTTCAGGTGCCTCTCTTGTGGGTACGTCTTCAAGGACCGGAGGCGATTTTCCCCACCCGGCCGCTGTCCACAGTGCAGAAAAGCTCATATCGAACGGCCTGTTTATCGGATTCTCAGGTCTTCTTCGGGCCGGTCCCAGCAGCATTCATCCTGAATTTTTTAATGGGACACCTCTTGTGCCGCCCTTTTGGAAGTAAAAAAATCGGTTGTTTTCCATTGATTCAGTTTACGTAAAGTATTATACCCGGGCAAAACCTAACAGGGTGTTGAAAGCGAAGGTTTCCCTTATTTTCCGCGTGGGACAAAAAAGAAGGTATATTTTAAAACCATGGAACTCTATCTTTTCTCCGTAATCCTTCTCATGGCCCTTGCCGTTTTGGACCTCATCGTGGGCGTCAGCAACGATGCCGTCAACTTCCTGAATTCTTCATTCGGGTCCAAGGTGGCTTCCCGCACCGTGATCATGATCATCGCCAGCCTCGGGATTCTCGTGGGTGTTACCTTTTCAAGCGGCATGATGGAAGTCGCCAGGAAGGGAATCTTCCACCCTGAATATTTCTATATGACCGATATCATGGTCATCTTCCTTGCGGTTATGCTGACCGACATCCTCCTCCTGGATTTTTTCAACACCTTTGGTTTTCCCACTTCCACTACGGTCTCCATCGTCTTCGAACTCCTTGGATCGGCCGTGGCCGTATCTCTTATCAAGATCCACCAAAAAGGAAGTGGCTTCTCCGGCCTGGCCCACTACATCAACACCGATAAGGCGTTGGCCATCATCATGGGTATCCTGCTCTCGGTGGTCGTTGCCTTCTTTTTCGGTATGATGGTCCAATTCATCAGTCGCCTCATCTTCACCTTTGATTTCAAAAAGCGTCTGCGGCGGTACGGGGCACTTTGGGGCGGTTGCGCCCTTTCCATCATCAGCTATTTCATTCTTATCAAGGGGGCCAAGGGGGCCTCCTTCATCAATCCCGAAACCGCCCGATGGATCATGGATCATGCCCCCATAGTCATGCTCTGGACATTCATGGGATCGGCCTTTTTTCTTCAACTTCTTATGATCTTCACTCGGATCAACATCCTGAAACCCATCGTACTCATCGGGACCTTCGCCTTGGCCATGTCCTTCGCCGCAAACGATCTTGTCAATTTCATCGGTGTGCCCCTTGCCGGGATGACGGCTTACGGCATCGCCAAGGCACAACCCTCTCCCTTGGGCACCCTTATGGAGGCATTGAAAGAACCGATCCAGACCAACACCTTCCTGCTGCTCGCAGCGGGCGCTATCATGGTCGCAACCCTATGGCTGTCCCGCAAGGCGCGCTCCGTGACCGAAACCGAGGTCCGCCTGGGCCGGCAGGAAGAAGGAATCGAACGGTTCGGATCTTCTCACCTTTCCCGGATCATCGTCCGCATGGGTTCATCCCTTTTCGAGGGGATCAAACGCTGGATTCCCAGGCTCTGGAGACGGAGAATCTCCCAGCGCCTTGATCCGAATCGTTACAAGGCGGTCGGAGTGGAACTTGACGGCCCTCCTTCCTTCGACCTCCTAAGGGCTTCGGTCAACCTAGTCGTGGCCAGCGCTCTTGTCTCCTTCGCCACCTCTTTGAAACTGCCTCTTTCCACCACTTACGTAACCTTCATGGTGGCCATGGGGACCTCCCTTTCCGACCAGGCCTGGGGACGGGAGAGCGCAGCATACCGGGTGGCGGGGGTCCTGGCCGTGATCGGAGGATGGTTCTTCACGGCCTTCTGTGCCTTTACAGTTTCCCTCCTTTATGCCTTCACTATTTACTTCTTCAAGTTTCCCGCCATCCTCGGCCTCTTGGGACTCTCCCTCTTTCTGATCCGACAGAACTATCGTGTTCACCACAAACGGGTTCAGGAGGCCGACGAGATCGAGGTGATCGATCTGAAGAGGCTCCGGGACGCGGAGTACGGTATGCGGAAATCTTTCGAGCACAGCGGTTTTTTTCTGAAACAGGTCAACCTTTCCCTCGCCGCTGCCCATGAGGCCCTCTATTCTCAGGACCGCCGCAAACTGAAACGGACCCGAAAGGAAACCAAAAAAATCCAGAACATGGCCAACGTCATTATCGCCAACATCTTCAAGACCCTCAGGCTCCTCCATTCCGAAGATCAGGTTTACACCCAGACTTATTATCAGACCATCCGTACCATTCAAGAGATTGCTGAAAGCCAGAGGGACTTCATCATCCGCGCCTTCGTTCACATCGATAATCACCACAAGGGCCTCCTAAAGGCCCAAGTCAGTGAATTGAGAGAGGTTTTTTCCAAGCTTACCCGGATCCTGGAGCACTCCTCGATGATTCTTATGAAAAGAGAACCGATGGATTTCGATTCAATCTCTAAGGAAAAACAGGAACTTGAGGAAATGGTGAAGGTATTCAACAAGAGGCAGATCGTCAGGATCCGGGCAGGCGCCTCCAAAACCCGGCTGAGCATCCTTTATTACGCCCTCCTGAGGGATGTGCAAAAAATCGCTGATGCGACAGTGAACCTACTCGGGGTTTTCCAGGAATCCTTTAGCTTCAAGCAAAACCTTTAGCTTCCACCACCCCCTCTTGAAGACACCCCTTTTTTCCCCGCCCATGTTCCGGGAGGTGTTGTGCCGGGTCACCCATCGGCACGAAGGTTGATGATTGACATGGGCCGGCAAATATCCTATAGAACCTCTTCGAGCGGATTCTTGATAAAGAACCCTTAAATTCGGAGTGTGCAAAGAGCAGGAAACAAAACGTAATCCCTGAATTTGAGACCTTTGAAAAATGCTCAATTTTGGTCAAGTTCAAGGAAGGCGAAAATTTCAACCGCAGGAATACATTTAGTATTTTGAGGATTGAAATTTGAGCCTGACGCCGCAATT